>NZ_JABXEM010000173.1:0-25186 GCF_013372595.1 Myxococcus sp. AM011 | reverse complement strand
GTGGTGGGCGTGGCGGTGGCCGGGCTGTTGCCGACGGTGGTGGAAGACCGGGTGTCGGCGCTGTGGGGTGTGGGTCTGGCGGTGGCGACGGGCGTGGTGGCGCTGTTGTTGAAACGGCGGGCGGTGAAGCAAGACCTGAAGGCGGCCATGAAGGTGGTGGCGGTGGTCTTCGGCCTGCGGGCGGTGGCGGTGCTGGTGGGGTTGTTGGGGATGATTTCGCGAGGTCTGCAGCCGGTGCCGTTCATCGCCGGCTTCTTTGGCGTCTACTTCGCGCTGCAATGGATTGAAGTCAGCTACGTGATGGCCGCGTCCAAGGGCGCGGCGGGCGGAGACGAGTGATGCGCAAGGCAATGGTCCTGTTCGCCTGTCTGTTCGTGGCCACGGCGTGGGCTTCGGAGTCCGGAGGCCACGGTGAGGGGAACGAGCCGAGTGTGCCGGACTACATCCTGCACCACGTCGCGGACACCAACGACTTCGAGCTCGAAGTCCCCCTGAGCCACCCCATCCACCTCGGCGCGATTCCGCCCATCCGCATCGGCAGCTGCGCGCCGGTGATGACGGACCACGGGCTGCAGGCGCCCACGGGTTGGCCCGGGCTGATGGCGGGCTGCCTGGACCTCTCCATCACCAAGCACACGGTGATGATGTGGCTGGCGGCGCTGCTGCTCATCGGCACCATCCTCATCTGGAGCAACCGCGACAAGACGAAGATGGTGCCTCGCGGCACGGGCGCCAACCTCATCGAGATGCTGGTGCTCTTCATCCGTGACGAGATGGCCATCAAGAACATCGGCAAGGAGGACGGCCCGCGCTACGTGCCGTATCTGCTGACCGCGTTCTTCTTCATCCTCTTCATGAACCTGCTGGGCCTGGTGCCCTGGATGGCCACGGCCACCGGCAACCTGGCCGTCACGGCCGGCCTGGCGCTGTGCACCTTCTTCGTGACGCAGGCGGCGGGCATCCGCTCGGCGGGCCTGGGCGGCTACCTGAAGCACCTGACGGGCGGCGTGCACTGGACGCTGTGGATCATCATGGTCCCGGTCGAAATCCTGGGCCTCATCTCCAAGCCCTTCGCCCTCACGATGCGTCTGTTCGCCAACATGCTGGCGGGCCACATCGTCCTCTTCTTCCTCATCGGCCTCATCTTCATCCTCGGCCATCCGGCGGTGGCGGCGGTGAGCGTGCCCTTCGCGTTCGCCATCTACCTGCTGGAGCTGTTCGTGGCCTTCGTGCAGGCGTACGTCTTCACGCTGCTGTCGGCGCTGTTCATCGGCATGGCGGTGGCCACGGGCCATCACCACGACGACCACGGCCACGCGGATGACCACGGCCACGGCCACTCGGAGCTGGGTCCCAGCCACGACCACGGCAAGGCGCACGCCTGAGACAAGTTAGCGGGGCGCTGGCAGTAGGGGGCGCCCCGCGTAGAAGACCTGGCGGTTCGAAAGGCCGTCAGAGGTAGTCCTGAAGGGAATCACGACCCCCCCACAAGTGGGTCCTTCGCTAGAAAAGAGAAGCACCGCCATGACCAACCTCGCTCTTGCCTTCCTCGCCGCCGGCCTTGGCGCCGGCCTGTCCATCATCGGCGCCGCCCTCGGCATCGGTAAGCTCGCCGCCGCCGCCATGGACGCCACGGGCCGTCAGCCCGCCGCCGGTGGCGACATCCGCACCACGATGATCATCGCCGCGGCCCTCATCGAAGGCGCCACGCTGTTCGCGCTGGTTGTCTGCATCCTGCTGGCGACCAAGACCGCCTAGTTTCATCGCAGGTGCCTGGGAAGCGCCGGTGCTCGCGGGTCACATCGCGGGCGCCGGTGCCTCTTCCCGGGCCGTTTCAATTTGAAGCCCTCGCCGTCTCATCCCTCACGCCGGACACGCCACCATGTTCCTGCCCAACGTCCTCGCCGCCAGCAGCCTCGTGAGCGTCCAGCCGGGCCTCATCTTCTGGACCCTCGTCACCTTCATCATCGTGTTCTTCGTCCTGAAGGCGAAGGCGTGGGGACCCATCCTCCAGCTGGTCGAGGAGCGTGAGAAGCAGATTTCGGCCGCCATCGAGAGCGCCAAGCGTGAGCGCGCCGAGGCGGAGAAGTTGCTGGCCGACCAGAAGACGGCCATCTCCGAGGCCCGCCGTCAGGCCGCCGAGGAGACGCGCCGCAACCAGCAGGAGATGGAGAAGTTCCGCGAGGAGCTGATGGCGAAGAGCCGCAAGGAGGCGGAGGAGCTGAAGCTGAGCGCGCGTCGTGAAATCGACGAGCAGAAGACGAAGGCCATCGCCGAGGTCCGCGCCATGGCGGTGGACCTGGCCATGGAAGTGGCCGGCAAGCTCATGAGCGAGCGCATGGATGACAGCAAGCACCGCGCGCTGGCCGAGCAGTTCGTGAAGGGCCTTCCGTTGAGCGGCTCCGGCAATGCCGGTGTCCGCCGGTCGGCCTAGTTCGGGGAAGCGCGCCCCCCGGCGCGCGTGTTCCAGGGAATCACCATGGCGCTATCCATCGGAATCGTCGGGCTGCCCAACGTGGGCAAGTCCACCCTGTTCAACGCGCTGTCGGCCGCGGGCGCGCAGGCGGCCAACTACCCCTTCTGCACCATCGAGCCCAACGTGGGCGTGGTGCCCGTGCCGGACGAGCGGCTGGACAAGCTCTCCGAGCTCATCAAGCCGCTGAAGAAGATCCCCACGTCGCTGGAGTTCGTGGACATCGCCGGCCTGGTGCGCGGCGCCTCCAAGGGCGAAGGCCTGGGCAACCAGTTCCTGGGCAACATCCGCCAGGTGGACGCGGTGCTGCACGTGCTGCGCTGCTTCGAGGACGACAACGTCACCCACGTCGAGGGCGGGGTGAATCCGGTGAGGGACCGGGACGTGGTCGACACGGAGCTGTGCCTCAAGGACCTGGAGACGGTGGAGAAGCGCCGCGAGCGCTCCTTGAAGAACACGAAGATGGGCGGCAAGGCCGGTGACGAGGCCAAGGCCGAAGTCGCGCTGCTGGACCGCGTGAAGGCCGGGCTGGATTCCGCCATCACCGTGCGGGCGCAGAAGCTGACCGAGGACGAGAAGGCCGTCATCCACGACCTGTTCCTGCTGACGGACAAGCCGGTGCTGTATGTGGCGAACATCGGCGAGGGCGAGATTGGCAAGGAAGACGCCAACAAGCACGTCGCGGCGGTGAAGGAGATGGCCGCGAAGGAGGGCTTCGACGTGGTGGTGCTCGCGGCGGCGCTGGAGTCGGAAATCCAGCAGCTCCCCGAGGCTGAGCGTCCGGGCTTCCTGGAGAGCGCGGGGCTGACGGAGCCGGGTCTGCACAAGGTGGTGCGGGCGGGCTACACGCTGTTGGGCCTGTGGACGTACTTCACGGTGGGTGAGCAGGAGTGCCGCGCCTGGACGATTCACAAGGGCTACACGGCGCCGCAGGCGGCGGGCGTCATCCACTCGGACTTCGAGCGCGGCTTCATCAAGGCCGAGGTGATGCGCTGGGAGGACCTGGTGAAGCTGGGCAGTGAGTCCGCGGTGAAGGAGAAGGGCATGCTGCGGATGGAGGGCAAGGAGTACGTCGTGAAGGACGGCGACTGCATGCACTTCCGCTTCAACGTGTGACGGGCTGACGCGGCCCTATGGGGCCGCGGAGCTGTGATGGACCGCGCGGGCGCGTTCTGGAGGGCCTTGGGGCCTTCTGGGAGCGCCCGCGAGGCGTTTCTGGGGGGCGCGGCTAGAAGCTGATGCGGGGGCCGCGCAGGGCGGTGGCGACCCAGAGGCCGACGCCGACGAGGGCGAGCAGGGTGGTGAAGAGGGCGGCGCGGCGGATGCGGTCGCTGCCTTCAGGCTGCTGGCGAGCGTAGAGCCACATGCCGCCCACGCGGAGGAGGACGAAGAGGGCCAGGAGGATGGGGCCGACCACGAGCCAGCCGGAGGGGCGTGCGAGCACGACACCCCAGGACGCGAGGAAGGCGACGTTGCCCAAGAGGGAGGCGATGGCGAATCGAGGATAGGCGCGTCGTGGGTCCACGGGGGCAGTGTCCACGGTGCGGCCCTTGCGGCCAACCTGGGAATGCTCAGGGTGGCGGGAAGGCGACATCATTGTTCGGGATACAGGCCGTGTTGCTGCTTGGCGGTCAGGGCTTTTGTCAGGCTGACACGACTCCTGGACGCGGACGGACAGGTCGTCGGACTTCGTTGTCTGGCTTTACCGCGAGACCCCATGCACATGTCTCATGGACTGATGACTTCCCTGGCGTATTCGGTCTTGCCATCCGCATTCAAGTACCAGATGCGTTCAATCCGACCACTTGGAGCGCGGTCGTCGCGCAGGATGATTCCGTCCATACCGACGATGCAATACCGAGTGCTTGGGGCAGGCCCCTCATGCGGGCCGCAGAGATAGAAGCCACGGGGAACGCCTGTGTCGGTTCGGGAAACGAATATCCAGTAGGGCCTTGAGTAGACCACGCAGGCCGCGAAGGTGATGAGCGCCACCACGATGTGCAGAGGTCTCATCTCGAGCTCTCCGCTTCAAACATCTGGGCTCGCTCATCATCACGAGTAGGGAGGGAGGTCATCCCCGAGGCGATTGCACATAGCGTGCCCTGGGGCGGAGCAGGTGGCCCTGTTCCCTCTGCTCCAGGATGTGTGCGACCCAGCCCGCCGCGCGTCCCACCGCGAAGATTGTCGCCGCTGCTCCCGGGGGCAGGCCTAGCGCTTCCGCCAGCATCACCAGTCCCAGGTCCACCGACGGCGCTGGATGCCCCGCTGCTGTCATCGCCTCCTGGACCGCTCTTGCCACTTTGACCCTCGGCGCCTCTGGCCGTACCTCCCTTGCCGCCTCCAGGATGGGGGGCGACCTCGGGTCTCCGTCGGGATAGAGCTGGTGGCCGAAGCCGGGCACCGACTCGCCACGGCGCAATCGCTCGTACACCACGGCCGCCGCTCGCTCTGGCTTTCCCACCTCCATCAGCAGTGCCTCCACCCTGTCACACGCTCCGCCATGCCTCGGACCCGACAGTGCTCCCAGCGCCGCGCACAGACACGCGTACAGGTCCGCTCCTGATGACGCTGTCACCCGCGCTGTGAAGGTCGACACGTTCAACTCATGGTCCGCGCACAACACCAGCGCGCGATTGAGCAACTCCGGCGCTCGCTTCACCTTGGAGTGCCACGCCAGCGCCAGTGACTCCGCCACTGTCTCCGCTCGCAGCGCCCTCGCCACCCGTCCCGGTGCATGCGCCACGCTCACCCATGCCGCCAACTGACGCAGCACCCGTCTCGCTCGCGCCTTCTCCTGCTCGGGCGGCGCGGAGAAGCGCACCGCGTCCCTGGCCGCCAGCAGTGGCACGAGCGCGGACAACGCAGCCACTGGTGGCGTGTCTCTCGGCAGCATCTTCGCCAGCTCCGACGGCGGAAACGGTGGCTCCACGCTCTCCCACCGTGGGTCCTGCTCCGGAAGCCTCCCCGTCCACAGCAGCTCCGCCACCGCTTCGAGACTCCGTCCCTCCATCGCGAGCGCCACAGCTGAGTGCCCCCGGTACGCGAGCCCCTCCGCGCCCACCTGTGACACCGACGAGTCGATGACCGGCTCGCCCCAACGCAGCGCTCCCGAGGCCACCGCCGCGTGCCCCGCACGTGCATCGTGCCTCGTCTTCAGTCGCTCCAGGTCCGAGCGCACATAGCGGTTCTCCTTCGTCCCCGGTTCAGGCACGCAGCGCACGAGCCCCCGGCTCACGTACGTGTACAGCGTCGCCCGCTTCACCCCCAGGAGCGCCGCCGCCTCCACCGCCGTGACGAGCTCCTCCTCGGGTCGATGGTCGAATCGAGATTGAGAGCGTCCACCCTTGCGTCTACTCATATCTCCGCAACCTCCTGAACACGCATTGTCGACTCGACTCGATTCCGTTGTCGATGTGAGCCCTTGGGCCCACTCGACACTCGGGACGACGCGAGAGGAGAACTGTCATGCCTGTCGTCGACTTTGGTCGCACGTCCGAGGACTACTCGAAACACCGCCAGGGCTTCCCGGATGCCTTCTTCACCCGTCTGGTCCGAGAGAACGTCCTCCGTCCCGGACTCCGCGCAGTGGACGTCGGCTCTGGCACTGGCACCGTCGCACGAGGACTCGCGCGACACGGCTGCTCAGTCATAGCGCTCGATGTGTCCGCGTCCATGCTCGCGGCCGGCCGCCAGCTCGCCTCTGAGGCAGGTCTGTCCATCGACTCACGCGAAGCTCCCGCCGAAGCCACGGGTCTGCCTTCCAGCGCCTTCGACCTCGTGACAACAGGACAGTGCTGGCACTGGTTCGACCGTCCCGCCGCGGCTCGCGAGGCCGCTCGGCTGCTCGTCCCTGGCGGCAAGCTCGTCATCGCGCACCTGGACTGGATATCCCTACCCGGCAACGTCGTCGCCGCCACCGAGGCCCTCATGGAGGCCTTCAATCCCAACCCACCAGACCACGCTCGTTTCGGCTGCGGCGTCGGCCTCTACCCGCAGTGGCTCCGCGACGTCAGCGACGCGGGCTTTGCGCCCCTGGAGACCTTCTCCTTCGATGTCCTCCTGCCCTACACCCACGAGTCCTGGCGAGGCCGCTCCCGCGCCAGCGCCATGGTCGGCGCCACCCTGCCTCCCTCTGACGTGGAGCGCTTCGACGCCGCCCACGCCCGACTCCTCGCCGAGCGCTTCCCTCACGACGCGCTCGACATCCCCCACCGCGTCTTCGCCCTCATCGCCACGCGTCCCTGAACCCGGAGCCCTCCATGGCCTCACATCTCCACCTCGTCCACGAGCCCTCGCTCCCGTGGACCGAAGTCACTCAGGGCCCTCGTGTCTCGTACCGGCGCAAGCAGCTCGGTGCCGCCGCGAAGGGACAGAAGCTCGGCTGCAGCATCATGGAACTGGCTCCCGGCAAGCACGCCTTCCCGCTCCACTTCCACCTGGCTAACGAAGAGGCGTACTTCATCCTCTCCGGCACCGGCCGACTGCGCCTCGCTGACACCACGCTGCCTGTGAAAACCGGCGACTACGTGGCCCTCCCCGTGGGCCCCACGGGCGCGCACCAGCTCGTCAACGACGGCGCCGAGACGCTCCGCTACCTCGCCTTCTCCACCATGGTGGAGCCGGACGTCATGGTGTACCCGGACTCGAAGAAGGTCTGCGTCACCGCCGGCTCCGCGCCAGGTGGCGACAAGGCCGCTCGGACGCTGTACACCGTCCTGCCTCTCTCCGCCGAGGTGGACTACTGGAGCGGCGAGGAGCGATAGGCTTGTCGCCTCATGTCCTCCCTGCTCGACATGCTCACCCGAGAGCGGCTCCTCAAGGACCGCGACGCCGCCACGGAGCTGCTCCCCCGTGGCGAGCCGCCCCACGTCTCCCTGCTGCGCCTGTGTGACGCGGGGCAACTCGTCGGTGGCCTCTCCGTCGCCTACGGCGTCCGCCCCGATGAGCTCATGGGGCCCCTCACCCTGGCCATGGGTGGCGCGGCTCGGAACCTCAAGGTCGTGGACGTCCGCGAGCGCCCCGTCCTCGAACTGCACGTCCAGGCCGGCGACGTCACCGAGCGCTGGGAGGTGGAGGACCTCTCCGCCCTCGTCCACAACCTCAATGACCTCTACCGCGACGCCGCCGACGTGCGCGCCATCGCCGAACTGGGCGAATGGGAGGACGCGCTCCAGCTCTGGTGCGTCGACAAGCGCACCCTTCCACGCCTCGTGCGTCAGCCCTTCTTCGCCCCCCGCAACGCTCGGGCCCTGACGCGTCCGGTCGACTGACGCCAGATAGGACCCCACACGCGCTCGCGGGAGTCCCAGGTTCTGGGGCAGCATAGGGGCACATGCGTTTAGCGCCTTGCCTCCCGCTCCTGCTGCTGTGGTCCTCCTCCGTCCTGGCCGAGCCGGATTCCTTCGGCCTCGGCACCAGTCGCAACGGCGCCCTCACCGTCAACACCGCGCGCACCATCATCAACACCGCGATGCGGCTGCCGACCGGAGCGCGGCGCGGTGACACCTCGCTCTCGGTGGAGACCTCCACGGCGCCTCCGACGGGCGGACTGGTGATGGTGCACCAGACGATGGGCTTCCCGGCCAGCACCCCCTCGGGCAGCACGGGCCCGGTGGACCCCGGGAATGTGGGGCGCTGGGAGCTGGCGCGCGTATCCACGGTGGTGGTCGGCAGCCCCACGGTGCTCCGGCTCACCGCGCCGCTCATGTACGCCTATACCTCGCCGGGCGCGCAGGTCGTGACGGTGCCCGAGTACGGCAACGTCACCGTGACGGCCGCCGGCTCGCTCGTGCCGGTTGCATGGGATGGGAACAGCGGAGGCATCCTGGCCTTCCTCGCCTCGGGCGCGTTGATCAACAACGGCGTCATCCAGGCCGACGGCGCGGGTTTCCGGGGCGGGGCCTTCACCAACAACACCTCCCGCACGGCCTGCGAGGGCGGTGACCTCTCCACCACCCTGGGTGGCTCCCACAAGGGCGAGGGCGTGGTGGTGGGGCGCTTCGGCCCGGCCTCCGGGCGCGGCAACCTGGTCAACGCGGGGGGCGGCGGCAACTGCAACAACGCGGGCGGCGGCGGCGGTGGGCACCGGGCCTTCGGTGGAACCGGCGGACGCTCCTCCTTCCTGGACGGCTCGCGCGACGTGGGCGGCCTGGGCGGCGCGTTGATGGAGTACTCGATTGTCGATGCCCTCCTCTTCGGCGGAGGTGGCGGCGCGGGTGAAGGTGACAACGGCGTGGGAAGCAGTGGAGGCGCGGGCGGTGGCATCGTGTTCTTCCGTGCGTCCAACGTCTCGGGGACCGGCCGCGTCACCGCCAATGGCATGCCCTCGGTGGCGGCCAGTGGCGAGGACGGCGCCGGAGGGGGAGGCGCGGGTGGCTCCGTCATCGTGAGGACCGCCGCCGCGCTGAACTGCGGCCAGGTCGAGGTGCGAGGTGGGAATGGTGGCAACGTGCTCGCCGAGTCCTTCCAGCTCGGGCCCGGCGGTGGAGGCGCGGGCGGCCATGTGTTGCTGAACGGCACGCCGGTGTCGTGCACCATGGTGTCCTCGGGAGGCGCCGCGGGGACGACGTCCGCCAGCGCCGGCACTCACGGGCCCACGCATGGCGCGGGCGTCGGTGGAGGCGGTACCGCGAGGGTGTTCACCTATGGGTACGCCACGCCCGCCACGCCGACCATCACCCTCCCGCTCGCGAATGCGGTGGATGTGTCATCGCGCCCGGTCATCGAAGGCGTGGCGGACCCGGGCCTGCGCATCATCATCACCGTCGACGGTGTCGAGATTGCCCAGGTGTCGTCGAGCACCGACGGCAGCTTCTCCGCGGAGGTCGACGAGCCGCTCCCCGCGCTGTCCTCGGGCACGCACACCGTCACCGCTGTCTCCGAGGGACTGGGTGCCTACAGCAGGCCCGGGTCCGTGAACTTCACGGTCGCCGCCGCCGCCGCGATTCCCCAGCCCATCATCGTCGTGCCCGAGGCGGGCGAGGTGTTGGGGCCCACGCCGTACATCGCGGGCGTGGCGCTCAATGCGCTGACGGTGGGCATCTACGTGGATAATCGCGACGAGGTCATCGTCCCCGTGGATGCCTTCGGTCGCTTCCGCTACCAGATTCCCGCGAACGCACCGCTCGACCCGGGCCCCCACCGCGTCAACGCGCACGGGCACGGCGAAGGCGACTTCGGACCCGACTCTCCCAACACCGTCTTCGAAGTCGCGCTGGCGGATGACGACGCGGGCACGCCGACGGTGCCGGACGCCGGTGACTCGGACGCCGGCCCGGATGCGGGCTCGGACGCCGGCTCGGACGCGGGTTCGGACGCCGGCTCGGGAGATGGCGGCACGGTGGTCACTCGCGAGATGCCCGTGCTGGTGGTGCCCGCGGAAGGCGAGCTGGTGGACCCGACGCCGTTGTTCGCGGGCGTCGCTCAGGCCAGTGCCTCCGTGTCACTCGAGGTCGATGGCACCCGCGTGGCCACGGTGGTCGCGGATTCGACGGGCACGTTCCGTTACGTCGTGCCCGCCGACAGCGCGCTCTCCTCGGGGGCGCATGCGGTGTCGGCGTACTCGCTCAACGGCGAGGCGGGCACGCCGGGGCCCCGGTCTCCGGACACCGCCTTCGAGGTGCGTGGCCCCACCGCGCTGGACGTGGGCTGCGGCGGCTGCGGCGCGTCTCCCGTGGGCGCGGCGGGCGCATGGACCCTGCTCGCGGGCCTGGCCGCGCTGCTGCGCAGGCGCAAGCGTTAGTCACGGCGAAGGGCCCGCTTCCCGCCGTGGGAAGCGAGGCCCGCCGTGGTCGCGAAAGCCTAGTCGTCGCCGCCGAGCAGCGAGCCCAGGCCGACGCCGCCCAGCACGCTTCCCTCTTCGCGCGAGCCACCTGGACGCGCGGCGGCGAGGATGCGGCCCGCGAGGCGGCTGAACGGCAGCGACTGGAGCCACACCTTGCCGGGCCCGCGCAGCGTGGCGAAGAAGAGTCCCTCGCCGCCGAAGAAGGCCGTCTTGATGCCGCTCACCATCTGGATGTCGTAGTCCACGGTGGGCTGGAACGCGACGATGCAACCGGTGTCCACGCGCAGCAGCTCACCGGGGCCCAGCGTGCGCTCGCGCAGCGTGCCGCCCGCGTGGATGAAGGCGAGGCCGTCACCCTGGAGGCGCTGCATGATGAAGCCCTCTCCGCCGAACAGGCCGGTGCCCAGCTTCTTCTGGAAGGCGATACCCAGCGACACGCCCTTGGCCGCCGCGAGGAAGCTGTCCTTCTGCGCAATCAACTCACCGCCCAGCTCGCGCAGATTCACCGGAATGATTTTGCCGGGGTAGGGCGCCGCGAAGGCCACCTTGCGCTTGCCGCCGCCCCGGTTGAGGAAGACGGTGGTGAAGAGGGACTCGCCCGTCAGCAGCCGCTTGCCCGCGCCGAGCAGCGAGCCCAAGAAGCCGCTCTTCTTCTCCGAGCCGTCACCGAAGATGGTCTCCATCTCGATGCCGTCCTCCATGTACATGAGGGTGCCGGCCTCGGCCACCGCCGCTTCCTGCGGGTCCAGCTCCACCTCCACGAACTGCAGGTCATCGCCGTAGATGTGGAAGTCGACCTCGTGCATCTGCGCCATGGAATCGCTCCGTCGTCGTCAGTCGGAAAGGGACGGCGCACCATAGCCGCCCCGCTGCATCGCTCAACCCGCGAGCACACCGGAACACGTCCCGGCTCCGAGTGCTGCATGCGACAGACGGAGTCACAGCGCGGCTATTGCGCCAGCAGGATGGACAGCGCGGTGACGAGCTCCTCGTCATCGTCCGCGAGCGACGAGGGGATGGTCAGCGAGACGCTCTTGTCCAGCTTGCCGCCGCAGGTGCGGTAGCCCTCGTAGCGGTCATGGCGGGTGATGAGCAGCTCGTAGCTGCACGCGCCCACGGTGCCGGTGATTTGCTGGGGGCTCACCTGGAAGCTGGTGACCTGGCCGCCGAAGGTTCCGGTGGCGTCGAGGGTGTCCTCCTTGTCCGTGACATTGAGATTCACGGGGCGCTGGCCATAGCTGCCGCGGATGGTGTCGTCCTTCACGGTGAGGTTGACGGGGCGACCGAAGGCCTGACCGCGCACGGTGTCGTCCTCCTTGAAGGAGAGCTGGACGTCCGCGCTGGAGAGCTGGTCGTCGGCGACGCGGACGGTGACGGAGCGGTCCTTCGTCCGGAAGTTGAGGGAGTCCGCTGCGGGCGCGGCCAGGGCAGGGCCACAGGCGAGCAGTCCAAGGGCAAGGAGGCGCGTGGTCTTCATGCCCCTCAAGGTAGGCAGCGAGGACACCCCGTGTGCTCAGTCCGCAGGCAGGGCGTGCGTGCTGCCTCCAGCGGGAAGCTCCACGGAATCACCGCCCTCGGGGCGCAGCACCAGTCTGCGCAGCGTCCAGAGGCCCTTCGTGTAGGCCACCTGGGTTTCGAGGACGCCCCGGCCAAGCGGGCCCTGGACGGTCAGGTCGAAGTCCACCCGTCCCTCGTCCGTCGTGGCGCCGTGGGCGCGCAGGGTGAGGAAGCTGCTCGTCAGCGGGGTGCCCAGTCGCTCGGTGGCGAGCGGGCTGGCTTCCGCAGTGTGCAGCGCGAGCCGGTGGACGTCGTTGCGGCGCAGCTCCTGCTCCATGTCCTGGAAGAGCGAGCGGGAGACCCAGGCCACCCCGCCGGCGAAGCACCCGAGCCCACCGAGCACGAGCGCGGTCGCCACCATCCAGCTCTGCCAGGGACTGTCGAGGCGGTGCGGGCGCATGTGGGTCTCCGGGTCCCCACACTAACGAGCAGCCGCGCGGGTTGCCGGGCAGGCGACGGAGGCGGCCATTATGCTCCGCGTCCCCACCGGGTGAGAGTCACCCTGTTCGGAGGTCCTGGCCGTGGCGGAGCTGTCGTCGGAAGGCGTGGAGCAAGAGTCACGGCGGGCGCCGCGCGCGGCTCCCAGGCAGGTGTTGCGCTGGCTGATGTCCCTGGGCGGCATCCTCACGGTGATAGGCGCGCTGCACGCGTACCTCGCGGTGAGGCTGTTCGTGAGCCCCGCGTGGCCTTCACCCTGGGGCGTGCTGGGCGTGGCGCTGATGGTGCTGCTGTTCGTGTCGATACCGGCCGGACTGATGGGCAGCCGTGGCGAGCCGACGCCGGCCCGGCGCGCGTTGATGTGGACGTCGTACGTGTGGCTGGGGAGCTTCGGAATCCTGCTCAGCGCCGTGGTGATGGCGGACGTCGTCGGCGCGGTGCTGGGGTGGACGGGCGTGGTGACGGATGCGCTGGCGCTGGCGCGCTGGAAGGCCGGCATCGTGGGCGCGGTGACGGTGCCGGCGGTGGTGTTCGCGTTCGTCACGGCGCGCGGCAAGGCGACGGTGGAGCGGGTGACGGTGCCGGTGAAGGGGCTTCAGCCGGGACTGGACGGCCTGCGGGTGGTGCAGATTTCGGACGTCCACGTGGGGCCCACGCTGGATGGGCGGTGGCTGCGGCGCGTGGTGGAGCAGGTGAACGCGCTGAAACCAGACATCATCGCCGTGACGGGAGACCTGGTCGACGGTGGGGTGGAGGAGCTGCGCGAGGAGGTACGCCCGCTGGCGGAGCTGCGCGCGTCGCTCGGCGTGTTCTACGTGACGGGTAATCATGAGTACTACCACGGCGGTCCCGCGTGGGAGGCGGAGGTCGCTCGGCTGGGGCTCACGGTGCTGCGCAACACGCATCGCGTGGTGGAGCGCGATGGGGCACGGCTCGTCGTCGCGGGGGTGACGGATTTCAACGCGGGGCACATCGTGCCTTCACACGCGAGCCGTCCCGACGCGGCGCTCGCGGGGGCGCCCGAGGGCGTGCCGGTGGTGTTGCTGGCGCATCAGCCCAGGTCGGCGCTGCAGGTGGCCCAGTCCGGCGTGCGCGTGGACCTGCAGCTCTCCGGACACACGCATGGCGGGCAGGTGTTCCCGTTCATGTTCTTCATCAAGCTGCAGCAGCCCGTGGTGCGGGGGTTGGCCACTGTCTCCGGCGTGCGCGTGTACACGCACCGGGGCACCGGCTACTGGGGGCCGCCGCTGCGGCTGGGGCCTTCTCCCGAAATCGCGGAGCTGACGCTGGTTCCGGCAGCACAGTGACTTGTGTCACTGGGAGTCGGCGGCGCCGTGTCATGCTCCCCGAGCTCGTCCGTTCCCTCCAGGATTGAGGTCGCGATGGATGGCCTCGGCCCCTTGCGAAGAGGGGCCGCTGCTGTATCTCAAGTCGTGGCGTGCCGAGCGGCCTGTCAGGTGGGCGTGAAAGCCGGCGTCGGGTGGCGGCTTCATTCCACACACCGTGACGAGGGGACGTACCGATGACGACCTTCGCAGTGGACTCCGTCGAAGAGGCTGTGACTCCCCTGGAGACCGTACCCCTGGGGACCCTGGTCGGTGAGGCGCTGTGGTTGGCCCCGGCCGCGGAGACCCGGGTGGTGGACCCCGAGGGGGTGCACCCGCTGCTCGCCGCCGTCCACATCGCCTTCGCCGAGCATCGCCCCCTGGTGTTGTCCCCAGACGTGGTGTGGCTCACCCTGGCCCAGGGGTTCGCCCACCACATCCGCCTCCACTCCGATGCACTGCGAGGCAGGCTCGTCCGACACGCGGGCCGCAAGACGCTGACGGTGGATGTCCCCGCGGCCCCCCGGACAGAGGAGGAGTTCCGCTCCACCCTCACGGCCTTCCGTGAGCTGCTCCGCGAGGAGCTGGGGCCGGGACTCCCCCGGCTCCTGTCGTGTGACTTCTCCACCAGCACCGACGTGGAGCGTATGGCGGGGGACGTGGTGTTGATGGACGCGATGTCCCCGTACTTCGACTTCGCCCTCTCCGTGCTGTGTGGAATCCCTCGCATCACCCTGCTCGGCACGCCGGAGGACTGGCGGGCCATCCGCCGCCGCATCGACGTCCTCGCCGAGTTCGACCTGGGCTGGTGGATCTCGTCGCTCATCCCGATTGCCGATGAGTTCGTGCGCGCCTCGGAAGGCCAACCGGACCGCGAGCTCTGGTCGGAGCTGTACAAACCGCGTCGGGCGTATGGCTGGGACCGCGCGTCAGGCTGGGTGACGCGGCTGTTCCCGTATGTGCAGAACATCGGGCGCTTCGACAAACGCAACCCCATGCTGGAGCAGTCCCACGCGGACATGATGAAGCTGGTCGACCGGGATGACGATGATTGGTTCATGGGACCCGGCCTCGCGTTGCACGAGGCGCCCTCCGGACTGTCCTGCGTTCCGCTCCAGCTCTCGGCTGTGACGTCGGACTGGCGCGAGACGTGGTCCCTGGAGGCGGGTGTGCTCGCGGTGGCGGTGGATTCGGAGGGCGCGCTGGTGCCTCGCGCGGGAGTGCTGGTGCGCAGGTCCCACGCCTCCATGTCCCAGGTCATCGAGCGCATCGTCGCCGAGCACTCCGTGACTCGCGCCACCGGGTCCTCCACGTACCAGGGCGTCGCCGAGCTGAACGCGCTCTATGACCACGTCAAATGCGCCACGCTCTTCCCGGACACGAAGCCCTGGCGCCTGCGCTCCACGGCCGAGCACACCGAGGTCCACATTCCGGTTGTCGCGGACGGAGAGCACGTCGTGCCGGTGCGGTGCCTCGTCGACCTGCCGGACGGGACGGTGCTCGCGCTGCGCTACTGCAGCGGCCGTCGTCCGCACTGCTACGTGCGCCTGCGCTCGGACGCGCTGGAGCCCCTGTCGTTGCCTCCCGGAAAGCGGCCCGAGGACGAGGTGATGCTGGAGCTCGAGCGGGTGACGCCGCCGCTTCGCTCCCGCCAGTGCGCGACGGACATCCCCGTCGTGGGCCCTTCGCTCACCGACTTGCTCGTCCACGCGCTGGAGCACGGCGGATCCACGGACCTGCCCGCGCTGAGGCCACTCCTCGAGGAACTGGAGCCCTGGGAGAACCCGCCCCCACGCGCGCCCATGCCGCAGCGCAGGAAGTGATGTCTGGGTTGCTCATGACTCACTGAACAGGAATCCATGGCCCTCGGGTCTGTACCGTGTGGCCATGGGTGGGTCATCGAGTCCACCCAGAGCGGACTACTCGGATAGTTGAAGTGTAGTTTGATATTTCCGCTATTCCTGGTTATTGTTCGATGCGTGCCCCCCGCCACCACCATTCAGCCGCGTCTGCTCCAGTCCGTCCCCGCGCCTCGTATGAGGGATGTGGATGCCGTCGAGGTGTACGAGACGCGCCGCGCCATGGCGTCCGAGGATGCCCCCGCGGTGATGGTGGTGTCCGAGTCCCCGTTGCTGCGGCTGGCCATGGGGCGGGAGCTGGCGCCGGTGGTGGGGTTGATCCACGCGACCGGCATCGCGTCGGCGACGCGGCGGTTGGAGATGGGCGTGGTGCCGGCGGCGGTGGTGTTGGTGCTGGACTCGGCGGAGCGCGACGCGGCGCACGCGTTCCTCGCGAAGCTGGTGGAGATGGACTTCGCGGGCCCGCGCATCCTGGTGTCCTCGCGTTTCTGCCCGGAGCTGGCGGAGGCGTTCAGCGGCGCCTGCCTGACGCACTTCGCGCTGGCGCGTCCGTGGCGCCCGGGGTCGATGCGTTCGATGGTGGAGTCCGCGTTGGGGCTGAGCGCTCCGCTTCGAGCCGCCGCGGGACTCTGAGGTTCATCCCATGAGGGTGGTGGTCTCCTCGCTGGCCTCGCGGCTGGTGGACGCGGGCCGGGGTCTGCTCACGGGCGTGGTGAGTGCCACGGTGGGTGTCGCGCGAGGCCTGCGCGTGGTGCTCACGGGCCTCGTCGGTGGAGTGGCCCTGTATGTCCGGGGACGTCCGCGTGAAGGACGCTTCCTGCTGCGACGTGGGCTGTGGCGCGTGGCGCAGCTTCCCGTGGACGTGTTCCTGATGCTGGCGGGCCGCGTGGTGAGCGCGGTGCAGGTGTTGTTGTGGATGGAGCCCGTGGGGCGCCGGTTGTCGGGGTACGAGGTGACGTTGCTGCGCCCCATCTTTGGCGCGAGCGTGGACTACGCGGCGGTGCGGTTGAAGGAAGGGCCCCTGGGAGTCCTGGGCGTGTCGGGGCGTGCGTTCGCGCATGGCGACACCGTCTTCGTCCCGCCGCCGAGTGGCCCCACGGACCTGGGGTTGCTGGTGCACGAGCTGGTGCATGTGTGGCAGCACCAGCATGGAGGTACCGCGTACATGAGCTCCGCCATCGTCGCGCAGCTCTCGCGAGACGGTTATGACTGGCGCAAGGGCGTGGAGCGGGACTTGCGCTGGGAGGAGCTCAATCCGGAGCAACAGGCGCAGTTCATCGAAGAGGCCACGCTCGTGGGACTGATTCATCCTGACCACCGTGCGCTGTCCCCTCGCGCGCGGCTGAAGGGGTGGACGGAGAAGGCGCTGCCGTTGCTGGAGGAAGCGCTCGTCAGCGTGCGCACGGGACGCGGCGCGCCCTGAAGCCTTCGCTTTCGCGAGGCGCGTTACATCCGCGGCGGGGCAATCGGGTCGTGCTCGGAGAGCATCTTCGCCACGCGAGCCTCGTCCAGACGCGTGCCGAGCTGGTCCATCTCGTGCTGGTCTCGCACCGTCTTCGACAGGCTGAAGGTGGAGCCCACGCTGAACAGCAGGCCCATGCCCAGGAAGGACTTCACCCAGGAGTCCAGCGGCAGGTTCCAGATGCCGACCGCCGTGACGCCCACGGACAGGGCGAAGGACAGCCAGGTCTGGATGACCCAGGCGGAGCTGTGCGCGACGACGACCTTCGGGGTGGAGCGGGACATGTTTTCTCCTCGGGAACGAGCTGGGCTCGCTGACGTGGAGAAAACATGCCGCTTCCCGTCGAAAAGCACATGGAACTAATCAAAGCGTCATTGATAACCTGGAGTGCATGATTCAACTCCAACGTCTGGAGGGCTTCTACCGCGTGGCCCGCGCGGAAGGCTACGCGCGAGCGGTCAGCTCATTCCCGTATCCCATCACCCAGCCCGGCATCCATCAGCAGGTCAAACGCCTGGAGGCCGAGGTCGGCGTCCCCCTCTTCGAGCGCGTGGGCAAGGACCGCGTCGTCCTCACACCCGAGGGCCGCGCGCTGTACTCGCACGTCGCGCCGTTCCTGGAGGGACTGGACTCCGTGGTGCAATCGCTGCGCAAGGGCGAGGTGGGCGGCACGCTGCGCATCCACGCCTCCGGACATGTCCTGCGCCACCTGCTGCCCGCATGGCTGCGGCGACTCCAGGCGAAGCGCCCCGATATCGAGGTCGTCCTCTTCGAGTCCAAGGTCCCCGCCGTGGACATCCTGAGCTCTGGTGACACCGACCTGGTGGTGGACCACCTGCCCGAAGTCCCCGACGAAGTGGAGGCGCGTGAAGTGGGCAGGACGCATCCCTTCCTGGTGCTGCCCTCACACCACCCCCAGGCGAAGAGTCGCCGCGTGCGGCTGGACGCGCTCCGCGAGGATGCCTTCATCGCGTACAGCACGGACCGACACCTGAGAGAGCTTCAGCTCGGAGAGCTGGCGCGAGCGGGCGTGAAGCCGAAGCGACTGCACGCGGCGGACTCGTCGGAGACCATCCTCGGCTTCGTCGCGGCGGGGTTGGGCTACTCGTTGCTCGCCTCACTGCTGCCGGGCGGGCCTCGCGAGGCTGGTGTCGTGTCTCGCCCTCTTCCCGGTGTGCCCTCGGGGAGCGTCCACGCCGCATGGCGTAGGTCGGCGGCGAAGAGTCCGCTCATCCAGGCCGCGCTGGCGCTCGCGCCGAAGCCGTGAGCCGGACGTGAAACGGGGCCTCGCTTCCGCGCGAGTGGCGGAGGCGAAGCCCCGGGGGCACTTCGGCGGAGCGCCGGCTCAGCCCTGGTATTGGTGAACCGACATGATGGGGTAGTTCATGCTGCTGAAGCTGATGCGCTGCGAGCCATCCGAGTTCACGTTGTTGGAGCCGATGAACTGGGCGTTGCCATCCTTCCAGCCCGCGAACATCACCACGTGCTGGCCGCTGCCCACCTTCATGGACACCACGTCTCCGGGCTTCGCGTCCTGCAGCGACACGCGCTTGAAGTTCGGGTCCGCGTCCAGCTTGCTCTGAAGGCCCATCACGCTGTTGTCGTGCTGGCCGTTGGAAATCTGGCCGGCCTGCTCCAGGCACGCGGAGACGAAGTTGGCGCAGTTGACGTTGTTGGGGACCCAGTCCTCCATGTCCGCGCCCACGCCGCTGCCCTCCAACTTCAAGGAGCCCGCGTTCTTGTTCAGGTGAGAGACGGCGATGTCGTACGGGCTTCCATTGGGGCCCTTCACGCCGTCACCCGAGTTCGTCGGGCCGGAGGGGCCATTCACGCCGCCCGTGAGGTTCGGACCCGTGCGGCCCGAGGGAGAGTCGAAGCCGTCCGTGGCGCCAGGGAGCTTGAGCGTGTCCCCGGCGTAGATGAGGTCCACGTTCTTGATTTGCGGATTCACCTTCTGCAGGGCGTCGACGCTGGTGCCGTAGCGCTTGGCGAGCGCGGACAGGGTGTCGCCGGACTGGATGCGGTAGCTCATGGAAGAACGGCTCCGAGGCGGTTCATGTACGACTTGCACCTATTCTCGAAGGTTGAGACCCCGAGTTGCTTGGAGGGGGTATTTCGCCGGAGCTTTCGCTGAAGTCACCGAGTCTCGCGCACTTGCGCGGAGCGCCGCCGTACCAGGAGTCGGGCTTGCTCTCTCCAGGAGTGAGAATCTTCGGGTTGCCACCTACCGGACGGACCGCTCGTGGCAGCGCCAAGGTTCTTGAACCGGGCGGGTGGGACCGCGCATGGTGCCGGCGTGAGCACCTCCATTCCCCATCCTGACTTCGCGGTCGAGCGGTTCTCCCGGTGTCCGGATGCGCGCTTCCAGCCGGCGCCCTCGGACGGTGTGCTGCCGGAGGGCTTCTTCACCACGACGAACCTGCCCACCTACGTGCGCATCGGCGGTGAGTGGCGGATGCCGCGCGAGCCGCGCATGGACGGCGCGCTGGTGCTGGATGAGCAGGGCGCGCTGTGGATTCGCGAGGGCCGCCGCGTCCGCGCCGGAGAGCGCGTGGTGGTGGGGCACGCGGAGGACGGCTCCGAGGGCGTCTATGTGAACACGGCGTACCTGGGCGGCGGGGGCGAGGGCGAGTTCAAGTTCATGACGAGCGAGGTGTCTCGCGAGAAGCCCATCGACTACGCGCAGATGGCGCGGCTGTTGGTGGAGGAGCGCGAGCGCGGCGGCTATCCGGTGTGGGTGACGGGGCCCGCGCTGGTGCACTCGCGGGCGCGCGCGGACATGACGTGGTTCATCGACAACGGCTTCGTGGGCGCGCTGCTGGCGGGCAACGCGGTGGCGGTGCACGACATCGAGGCGTCCATCTTCGGCACCACCCTGGGCATGAGCGGCACCGGCGAGGCCACGTCCGGAGGCCACGGCTTGCACATGCGCGCCATCAACAAGGTGCGCGCCGCGGGCTCCATCGCGAAGGCGGTGGAGGCCGGCGTGATTACCAACGGCATCATGCACGCGTGTGTCAAACGCGGCGTGCCCTTCGTCCTCACGGGCTCCATCCGCGATGACGGGCCGCTGCCGGACGTGGTGACGGACAACGTGGCCGGACAGGACGCCATGCGCCGTCACGCGGTGAAGGCCACCATGGCGGTGATGGTCGCCACCGCGCTGCACGCCATCGCCACCGGCAACATGCTGCCCGCGTTCGTCACGCAGAAGGACGGCTCGCTGCGGGAGCTGGCCACCATCTGCGTGGACTCGTCCGAGTTCGTGGTCAGCAAGCTGAAGGACCGGGGCACGCACCAGGCCTTCGGCGTGGTGACCAACGCCCAGGACTTCATGCACATCCTGCGGCTGTATGTGGAGCGCGAGCTGTCCGCCCGGGCCCAGGCCTCGAAGGGCGCCTGAGCCGCGAGCCCGTCACCCGCTCACTGGCAGAACGCGGCCTCGTGGGAGACGCAGTGGGCCTCGCAGATGCTGTTGGTGTCGCAGATGCCAGACAGCGGGCCGCACGCCTCCCCCTCGCGGACGAAGGGCAGACAGCGCATGCCGGCGTTCGTCTCGGCGCAGCCGTAGCCCCTGGAGCAGTACCGGCCTGGGATGTCGCACGCCTCACCGGGCGCCGCGTGCTTCACGCAGACGCCCCAAAGGCCCACCTCGGGGCGCGCATCCTTGCACCACAGTCCCTCCGCGCACTCGCTGTCGAGGCGACACTCCTGACGCTCCGAGCGGCGCGGACGACACAACCCCAGCTCGTCGGGAATCGCGTCGCAGAAGAGCTCCCGCTGGCACACGTCGACGAGGCGCCCGATGCTCGCGTCATAGGTCGCCGCGGTGCAAGCCGAGCCCTCCTTCGCGTAGCGGACGCACTTGTTGTCGCTGCACACCAGGGAGGGACCGCACGGGTAATAGCCCTGGTTCTCGCAGACGTCTCCCTCCGCGCCCACGCGCTTGCACGTTTGATAACCATTCGCGTCGCACCAGAGCCCCTGGGCGCACGGCAGGGAATAGGTGGTCCCTCCCCGCCGGGCGACACAGGAGACCTCTTCCTCGCGGGGGCGCTCGCACGTGCCCGACACGCCCACGAACACGAGCCCGGGTGCGCATTGCCAGGGCTGATTGACTCGGGTGCCCTCGGCACCTCGGGTTTCGCAGGCGCCCTCGCAGGTGGTCTCCGCTGTGTGGCCGCAGTACCCCTGCTCGCCGCAGTCGAGGTGGTTCCGACAGTCCTGGGGTGACTCGGGGGCCACGAGCACCCGGCAGGCCTCGTCGTATTCGATTCCGAATTGCCACGCGGCATCGGACAGCGTGGGCTGCTCACAGCGTCCTTCCCTGATGGAGTCCAGACAGCGCCGGGCGGCCCCCTCGTCGAAGCGGAGTTGGCCGGTGCGCAGCGACTCGTCGTAGCGCGTCCCCAGCCCGATATAGGCGTCGAGTCCCCGGCGGCGCATGTCCTCTTCACACGCGCTCGCGCGGGCGTACTCGCCACAGCGCTGGGCCCGCGCGCAGATTGCTTGGACGACCTCTCCGCCGAAGCCCTGCCGCGTCACCGCGTCCTCGCCGCCACACGCCCAGAGCCCCGCCAGCATCACCACCAGTGCCGCCTGCCGTCCATGCATCGCGCGTCTGCCCATCCGTGGCTCCCAGAGGGCGCTGGCCCGACCTGCCCTCCATGGGCATACGGACCCGACCTGAGCCATCGGCTGATGATGTCTCGCTTTCGCGTGGGAGCGCGAGGGCTACCGCGTCGCCAGTCGTCCCTCGGTGTCGATGAGGAACACCCCGTCCTCCGTCGCCACCCGCACGCCCCGGTGGTCCTCCTCGACGGCCAGCACCGGACCGTCGACGTTCCACACCCGGTGGGTGCCCAACTCCAGCACGCGCCCGTCCGCCGTGCCCGCATGGCGTGAGGTCAGCACCGTGTACGTCGCATCCGAGGGCAACGTCCGCGCCAGGGCGTCCAGCCGCTCGACGTACTCGGCCTCGCTCGCGTCCTCCGCGTCGGGCAGCGCGTGCCAGCGCACGTCGAGCACCGGCTCTACCCGGAAGGAGGCATCCAGCGAGACGATGCCCAGGTCGGTCGCCGCGAAGAGCCGCTCCCCGGCGACCTCCAGCGCGAGGCAGAAGGGGCTCGGCAGCCCTTCCTCGGTGGAGATGACACGCACGGGCTTGCCGGAGGAGGTGAGCACCTCCAGGCCGTCCTCCGTGCAGGCGACGACGTGGCCGGCGAAGCGCGCCAGCTCCAGCGGTCCTCCCGTCTCGAGAGCGGGAGAACCCAGGGCGACGGCGGCGGCGACGGTGAGGGCGGAGAGCATCACTCCCACCCTCATTGCGAACGCCGGGCCACCCTTGTCTCCCCTGTCAGGAAGAGGGGATGGCCCCTGAGGTGTCCTCCCCCGGCCACGGGTGCGGCCGGGGAACAGCACGTCTCAGTACGACTCCTCGGGGACGTCCATCAGGTCCAGCGTGCCGGCCTCCACCATGCGGGCGGCGTGCGCGAGGCCCGGGAGCACCTCCGCGCAGTACCAGCGCGCGCTGGCGAGCTTGCCCACGTAGAAGGCCTTGTCGCCGGGGTTGCTCTTCATCCGCTCCACCGCCACTCCCGCGTGACGCACCAGCAGCCAGCCGATGACCAACTCCGCCACGCTCGCCAGCACGCGGTTGCCCTGCAGGCCCACGTGGTAGACGGACTCGCCCAGCTTGCCCATCAGCGTGCCGAGCATCGTCTCCAAATCACCCAGCGCCTTGCCCAGCGCGGCGCGCTCCGTCTGCAGCTCGCCTCCGCCCAGCTCGCCCTCCGCCGTCTCGCGCACCTGAGACAGCAGGCCCTGCAGCGTCGCTCCGCCATCCTTCGCCACCTTGCGCATGAGCAGGTCGAGCGCCTGGATGTGCGTGGTGCCCTCGTAGAGCGTGTCGATCTTCTGGTCTCGCAGATACTGCTCCACCGGGTAGTCCTGCAGGTAGCCGGAGCCGCCGTGCACCTGGAGCGCCAGCGCGAGCAGCTCGAACGCCTTCTCCGAGCAGTAGCCCTTCACCAGCGGCAGCAGCATGTCGTTGAGCGTGTCCAGTTCGCCCGCCTCGGTGGCGCGGTGGCCGCCCTTCAGCTCCACGCCGTCCTGCACGGCCGCGGTGTAGAGACACAGCGCGCGCATGCCCTCCGCGTGGGCCTTCTGCGCCATCAGCATGCGGCGCACGTCGGGGTGCTGGAAGATGGGCACGCGCGGCGCCAGCTTGTTGCGCGCCTGGAGCAGGTCCGCGCCCTGGAGCCGGTCCTTCGAGAACGCCAGCGCGCGCTGGTAGCCCGCGGACAGCGTGGCCATGGACTTCACGCCCACCGCCATGCGCGCCTGCTCGATGATGTAGAACATCTGCCGGATGCCGTCGTGGACCTCGCCCAGGAGCAGGCCGCGCGAGGGCTTGCCGTCGCCGAACGTCAGCTCGCACGTGACGGAGCCCTTCAGCCCCATCTTCTTCTCCAGCTTGGTGCACACGACGCCGTTGCGCTCACCCATGCTGCCGTCCTCGTTCACCCAGAACTTGGGGACGACGAAGAGCGACAGGCCCTTGGTGCCCGGAGGCGCGCCTTCCGGGCGCGCCAGCACCATGTGGATGATGTTCTCGGACATGTCCGAGTCACCGTTGGTGATGAAGCGCTTCACGCCCTCGATTTCCCACACGTCGCCGCCCACGGGACGCGCCTTGGTGCGCGCGGCGCCCACGTCGCTGCCGGCGTCGGGCTCGGTGAGCACCATGGTGCCGCCCCAGCGCTTCTCCAGCATGTGCGGCAGGAAGCGGCTCTTCTGCGAGTCCGTCCCCAGCCGGTCGATGATGCGCGCGAGCAGGTTGCCCAGCGTGTAGAAGGCCAGCGAGGAGTTGGCGCCCACCATCAGTTCGAACGCGGCCCAGCCCAGCGACGGCGGCGCGCCCATGCCGCCCAGGTGCGGCGGCTGCTCCAGCAGGTGCATCCCCGCGTCGAAGAACGCGTTCATGGACTTCTTCAGTCCAGGAGGCAGCGTCACCTCGCCGTTCTCCAGCCTGGGCGGCGTGTGCTCGGCCTCGTCGAAGGAAGGCGCCAGCTCGTTCGCGCACAGTACGGCGAACGTCTGCAGCATCTGCCGCGCGGACGTCTCGTCCAGGTCGCCAAAGGGCGCGCGCCCCAGGGAGGTACGGCCGATGTCGAGGAACTCGAAGAGATTGAACTCGATATCGCGCAGGTTGGGGACGTAGTGGTTCGCGGACGACGACATCTCGGACTCCTCACGGGAACGAAAGCCCGGAGGGTAGCCGAGATTGATTTTCGAGTCAGCCACGGCGCCCCGCACCACGGACGGTGAATGACGCGCGGTGCCGTGAACGCACGAAGGGCCCCCGGGGAACCGGCCCCAGAGGCCCTTCGCTCAGCGGTGTGTCAGGTGTGACGGAGCTTCAGCCCTTGAGCTGGAGCGAGGGCACCGCGCCCTCGCCGAGCACCAGGTGGACCTGGCCGACCTTGGCCGCGAGGTCCTTGTAGGCCTCCAGCTCCTTGAGGCGTACGAGCAGCGGGTTCTCCGCGAGCACCTTGGCCGTCTGGGCCATGGAGCGCGTGGCGGCCGTCTCCTCGCGGCGGGTGATGACGTTCGCCTCGGCCTCCTTCTGGGCCTGGATGACGCGGTTGAGCAGCTCCTTCATCTCACCCGGCAGCACGACGTCCTTGATGCCGAAGCGCAGCAGCTCCAGGCCCACCGACTCCGCGCGCTCCTTCACCTGCGCGAAGAGGTCCTCGGCCACGGCCTCACGCGAGGCGAGCAACTCGTCCAGCGTGCGCGTGGCCACGGACTCGCGGGCCGCGAGCTGCATGGCGAGGTAGAGGATGTCATCCGGCACGCGGGCGACGACGGCGAGCCGGCGGGCATCCGCGACGCGGAAGGCGGTGGAGAGGTTGAGGCGCAGCGTGACGCGGTCCTTGGTCATCACTTCCTGGCCGGTGACGTGGAGCAGGCGCTCGCGCAGGTCGATGACGGCGAGCTGGACCTTGCGGGCGACGGTCCACGCGGCGTGGCGGCCGGCGGGCAGCACCGCGTCCAGGGTGCCGTCCACGTAGCGCAGCACGACGCTGCCCTCGGTGGCCGTGGCCTCCACGTAGTCGCTGGCGGGGACCTTGGCGCGCACGTCGTCCTGCAGGGGCGCGGTGGCCACGCCGGACGTGTCCAGGCGCTCGATGCGCACGGCGGAGGAAGCAGGCACGGAGTCGCGGCTGGGGAGGCGCTCCACCGTCCACACCTGGTGCTGACCACGGCCGAGCCACAGGGTGGGGC
>NZ_JABXEM010000172.1:0-25214 GCF_013372595.1 Myxococcus sp. AM011 | reverse complement strand
CAGCGCTCCCTGGCTGGTGCCTTCTCAAAGATTGACTGCGGTTTCCGCAATCCTTCTCTTCTTCTTGGGCTTGCTATTTGGTTTTCAAAGACCGAGCCGCTTGTTTCAACCGCGACTTCCTGCTACCTTGCCGCCGCCTTCTGCTTCTTTCCGGCGTCAGCGGGGCGCCTCTTCTATTTCATCTTCGCGTCCCCGTCAACCACCCAGTTTCGCTTTTCTTCTTTGCTGCTTCCCGAAGTCCTCAGCGCCGCCCAGTGGCTTCCGCTGTCTCTTTCGGGAGGGCGGCTTCTACCACCACCGCACCCTGGATCAACCTATTTGGTTGGCTCCGTCTTCTTTCCTGCGTCCGCCCCGGTGAGTGACTGCGATCACCGTTTCGGCCAGGGGGCGCGGCTTCTATCACCGCCGCGTCCCAGGTCAACAACCTTCGTCGACCGTTTACTTCCCCCGTCCGTTCGCCGTCAGGTGCCGGGGCACCAAGGCGTCGAGCAGGGGTCCAGTTACTACCTCGTCACTTCTCGTCCGTCAAATACCGGATGATCGGTCGCGGGGATTTATCCACCGTCCCCCATTTCGAGAACCCCCGACGCCCCAGGAAGGCTTCCTCGGCCTCAAGGGTCGCCGCGCCGCCCGCCCTCCGACGTAGGGGGCGGGGCGAGTGTTCCGAACAGCCAGTCCGAGAGCGGAACGGTGATGTTGAAGTTCCAGCGGCCCATCTTCGACGGGTCGTGGTGCGCCTGATGGTGCCTCCGGAGCCAGATGAGCGGCCGGAGTCGGGCCAGCCAGTGCTCGGGCGGCAGGTGGTGGCAGAAGTGGAGCCACTCGTAGGAGAGGTAGTAGCCCACCACCGACGACACGAAGAGCCAGCCCGCGTTCCGCGTCGACACGAGGAAGGTGAGAACTCCCAGCGGCGCGGCGACAGCTCCCAGGAAGAAGAGGAGCAATACCGGCGGGAAGAGCACCATCTTCACGTCCCGGGAGGACTCGTAGGCCAGGGCGTCATGGGTGAAGAAGCGGTGGTGCTGCTCGGTGTGGCGCTGAAAGAGGAGCCCCAGGCCTCGCCTCCTATGGTGCATGGGCCCCCGGTGCCCCAGGAACTCCACCCCGTTCCCCAGCAGGAAGACTCCGGGGACCGTCAACCACTCCCAGGGACGCACCGCCTCCACTCGAGAGAGCGCCAGCAGGATGACCGCCAGCGAGCCCAGGCTCGTGAAGGCGAAGTGCGCCCGGCCAGAGTACCGGGGACCGACGTGCTCGCCGCGGTACTGCTCGCGGAAGGCCGTGACCCGCTCGGGAATGGTGCCAGGCGCCATGTGCCCTCCCCCCAGGTCCTGTTCAGCTCTCCTTCTGCCGAGCCTTCATCTTCTGGAGCTTCTTCATCTTGTCCAGGATGAGCGTGCGCTTCAGCCCGGAGAGGTGGTCCACGAAGACGTGGCCGTCCAGGTGGTCGATTTCGTGCTGGAGGACGTGGGCCAGGCGCCCCTCCGCCTCCACCTCGTGCCACTCCCCCGTCCTGTCCTGGTAGCGGACCTTGACCTTGTGGAAGCGGCGGCACTTCTCCCATTCCCGAGGGACGGAGAGACAGCCCTCCTCCAACGTCACCGTCTCCTTCTTCTCGAGGATTTGCGGGTTGACGATTTCGAAGGACGTTCCGTCCTCACGCCCCACCAGGGCCACGCGCAGCGACTCGCCCACCTGATTGGCGGCGATGCCGATGCCTTCGGCTTCCTTCATGGATTCGGCCATCTCCTCCAGGAGCTTCTGGAGCGAGGGACCGAAGTCCGTCACGGGTTTCGTGGGCGAGGTGAGGACCTTGTGCGGCCAGATGACGATGTCGCGAGCCATGGGGCGCAATTTGCCATGTGCCCCCCTCCCGGTGCCACGCCGGAAGACCGTGGGTGGGGCTCGTGAAGCCCCAGCATGGCCGAGCACAGGTCTGGTAGACCTCCGGCATGCACCCGCACTCCCAGCTCATCACCGACTTCTACTCGGCGTTCCAGCGGCGCGACGCGAAGGCCATGAACGCCTGCTACCACCCGGACGTCGAGTTCTCCGACGCCGTCTTCCTCGGCCTGCGCCACGGGGGGACCACCGCCATGTGGAGCATGCTCGTCGAGCGAGGCAAGGACCTGGAGGTCACCTTCCGCGACGTCCAGGCCGATGACCGCACCGGCCGCGCCCACTGGGATGCCCACTACACCTTCGCCACCACCGGCCGGAAGGTCCTCAACCGCATCGACGCCCAGTTCGAGTTCCGCGACGGGAAGATTGTCCGCCACCAGGACAGCTTCGACTTCTGGACCTGGTCCCGGCAGGCCCTGGGCCCCGCTGGACTCGTCCTCGGCTGGACGCCCTTCCTCAAGAACAAGGTCCGCTCCCAGGCCCGCCGCACCCTGGACAAGTACATGAAGGACCACAACATCACCGGCCCCTGACTCCCGCTACCGGACCTCGCGCCCCTGCCTCAGCGGCTTCAGGTCCGGCGCCACCCAGCCTGCTCGTGCCTCGGCCGAGTCCAGGGTCGCCTTCTGGTAGTGGCTCGCCAACAGCCTCGCGTCGGCCAGCTCGG
The DNA here is from genome assembly GCF_013372595.1 of Myxococcus sp. AM011. NCBI lineage: Bacteria > Pseudomonadati > Myxococcota > Myxococcia > Myxococcales > Myxococcaceae > Myxococcus > Myxococcus sp. AM011. Next base: position 22,645 of record NZ_JABXEM010000172.1, on the reverse strand, counting down.
GGCTTGCCTCCAGCAACGCGTCGAGGGATTCGCTCCCGGGCGCCGCGTCCATCGCGCCCTGGACGAGCTCCGCCCAGCCCCGGGTCATCGTCTCGTGGTACTTGCCCGTCGCCCCGAGCGCCATGGCGTAGCCCCGGATGAGCCCGCGCAGGCGCGACAGTCCCCTCTCGAAGCCCTCCGCTCGCAGACACAGCCAGGCCAGCCGCAGATGCTCCCGGTGACGGAAGCGCTCTCCCGGCCAGGTGGCCGCCTCCACCGCCGTGAGGAAGTCCGCGTCCGTGTCCCCCGCGATGCCTCGTTGCTCGCTCATGATTTGGGGACCTTCTTCCTCGAGCCCGGCTTGCGCGCCGGTCGGGCCTCGCGGTCCACCTCGGCGAGGGCCTCCAGCCCCGTCGTCAAGCCCTCCACGTCCTCGTCTCCCAGCCGCTCCAGCACCGCGGCCTCCAGCGCCTCCAGGCGACGGTGGACCCGGGTGGCCAACGCCCGGCCCGTGCCCGTCAACAACACCTGGAACGAGCGCCGGTCCTCGGGCCTCGACTCCCGCTTCACCAGCCGCTTCGCCTCCAGCCGATCCATGTAGCTGGTCAGCGTGGAGCGCTTGTGCGCGAAGGCCTGGTGCAGCTCGCTCAGCGACGTGTCTCCGGCTTCCAACAAGTAGGCCAACAGATGAGCCTCCCCCTGCGAGAGCCCCAGCGGAGGCTCGACGGCCTCCAGGAACAGGCCGATGCGGTGGGTGGCCCGGTGCACTTCCAGGACGAATCGGAGCCGCTTCATGGCGACAGCATAACAATCGCTCCGTTTTCGTAATTTCCGAAAGCGGAATGAATCGTCCTCCAGTCGACCCGCGTGCCCGCATCCCCCCGGATGCCCTATCCTCCGGGCATGCCCTCCGAGAACGTGCCTGTGGACGTGCTGGACCTCTGGCTCCTGGAGGCCGCCCTCGAGTTGCCGACGCCCCTCCACCTGCTCGTGGCGTCAGACCCCGCGGCCGCACTCAACATGCGCGATGACCCTCGCTTCTCCCACGAGGAGCTGTGCGAGCGCCTGGCCGCTCTCGCCGAGCGAGACCTCATCATCGTCCACGAGCACCCGGACGGCATGGAGGAGCTCTTCACTCCCGACGCGATTTCCAAGGCGCTCCTCCGGCCTCGCCCGCGCTCCTTCTTCGTCTATGAGCTCACGCCCTCGGGTGGCGCGCTCTGGGAGGCCCAGGCCCAGCCGGACTGGGGCCGCTACGTCAACGCCGGCGAGGAGCCCAGCGCCAATGACGCCCCGGAGTCGTGGGTCATCGAGGCCCTGAGCCTCGACATCGCCGAGGCGGAGTTCCGCTTCCACGAGGAGCTCGGCGACGGCAACCGCCCTGTCCCAGAGTCCAAGCTCGGGGAGGAGTTGGCTCCCTGGAACGTGACGTACTGGAAGACGCTGCCGCGCGGATATCGCCTCCGCTACACCAGCGTCCCTCGGACTCCCGACCCGGCCCGCGTCGCGGCGACGCCCCGTCGAGCACCTTGGTACACGCCTGTTCGACTGTGATGACGCGAGGAGCCCGGGTCCTCGCTCAGGGCGTCGTGGCCTTGGCTCCGGCGGCCTTCGGGGCCTCGGCCTTGTACACGTAGAGCGTGTAGTTCGAGCCCGTCGCGTAACCGGGCAGCTTCGTGGGGTTGAACACGCTGGTGCTCGACACCGTGCCTCCCGCGTAGCCGCTCGGCATCTCCACCAGCTTCAACGCACAGCCCGCCAGCACGAGCCCTGCCACTGGGACGTCGTTGCTCACCAGCGTGCACGTCCCCGACGCCGTGAAGCTCCCTTCCGGGAGGTTGAAGCGCATGTGCGCCGGGATTTGCTGCCCCGCCGGAAACCGGGCGTCCGTGATTCGCAGGCACGCCGTCGCCGTCCCCACGCTCTTCTCGCCCCGGCTCACCCACCTGCCGTCGCGCTCGCGGCTCTTCGGGACGTAGATGCTCGCGCCCAGCTTCACCGTCGTCTCGAACGGCGCCTTCGCGCACACCGCCGCGTCCGGGGGCTTCGTCGGGTCCTCCTGCGTGCGGAACTGGTAGACCTCCTCCTCAGCTCGCGCCTCGGACGCTCCCGCCAGCACCACGCACGCACCCAGCACCACCGCACCACCGTGCCACCGCGACATAGGCTGCTCCCTCGGTTCGAGCCACCGGAGCCCCGCGCGCAATCCGGCCTCATGTGCCGACAGGCCCGGCGCTCCGGCTGACCTCCGCTGCGAAAAAACAGAGACCTTCAATGCCCCTGGCGCGCACGGCCCCTCCGTACCGCGCGCGCCTGGAGGCCCGCTGCTACTGCCAGGACAGCGTGTACTCGGCGTCGAGCGGCCCCGTCTTCTTGCCGCTCACGTGCACCTGCTTTCCACCCATCGCCTCGATGACCGCCTGGAGCACACCCTCGTGATAGGCCGGCGTCATGAAGTCGCGCTTCATCGTGAAGACGCCACTCGTGTCGCTCGTCCACGTCACGCCGCGCTCACCGTAGCTCACCGCCGCCCGGTAGCCCGAGTGCAGGTTGCCCAGCATCCGCTTCGGACTGTTCCCCGCCAGCAGCAACAACGTCTTGCCCGCCGCCGAGGACAGGAAGTCCGACGTCGCCTGCACTCCCATCCTCCGCAACGCCGGGTCGAACCCACCCAACTGCGGCCCCATCACCTGCGCCGCCGTGAAGGACAACCGCAGGAACGCCGCCACCGGGTAGTTGAAGAAATCGATGTACTTCTTTTCGCCCGCGACGGCGAGGCAACGCTGCACCGCGGCTTCGCCACCAAGCACCTTCACCGCGCCAAGCACGCCATTGAAAAACAGTCCTCGCGCGGTGTCTTCTCGCGTCGCCAACGAGACGCGTTCCTCCAATTCGCGCGCGAGGTGAGGCTCGAGCGCGTCCGACGGCTGCTTCTTGTCTGTCATCAAACGGTGTCTCCACGGGGGAAGGAGGCACTCGAAGTTTACAGCCGAATCAACTGGGCGCCGTAGTGGATATTCGCTCCAACGGCCGCCACCAACACTATGTCCCCCGCCCCCAGTCGAACGCGACCCGCCTCCAGGTCCTCCGCGAGCAGGATGAGCATCCCCGCCGCCGACGTGTTTCCATACAAGTCAACATTGCAAGCGACCGCTTCCGGCGACAGCCCCGCGCGAGACACGAAGGCATCCATCACCCGCTTGTTGGGTTGGTGAAAGTAGTACCGCTTCACCTCACCCTTCAGCTCGGGTCTCGGACTCAACACCGTGTCGAGGCACTTCTGCATGTACTCCGGGTAGCTGCGCGCCACGCGAAACCCATCCACCACGAAAGCCATGTCCGCGGGACGCGACCGCCCTGGCTGGTAGGGAAGCTTCAACACCCCGCCCCCCTTGCGGATGACCAGGTCCCCATGCGCGTTGCCCGAGAACGATGCCAGGATGCCCGCCCCGGCCGGCGCGTCCTGCTTCGTCTGGAGCACCACCGCTCCCGCCCCGTCCCCGAACACGTACATGGAGAGGTAGCCCTGGAGCGTCTTGGCCCGTCCCGGCCCCGGAGGCAGCTCGTCCAGGTACACCTCCCGGTTCACCAACGGCGACGTGAAGGCCGATGCCACCACCGCCACCGTGCGGAAGCGGCCCCCGTCCATCATCTTCTTCACCAGGTCCAACACGTACGTCGTGCCACCACACCCGTCGTCCACCACCAGCGCGAAGGCGTCCTCCCTCAGCCCCAGCCGATGGTGCAGTTGCATGGCGTCGTGGTTGAAGTGCGGCGCGTCCGGCGTGCACGTCACGACGAAGAGCGCGTCCAGCTCCCCCGCGTCCACACCCGAGGTCGTCAGCGCCTTGCGCAGCGCCACCTCGCACATGTCCGTGTTCGTCGCGGGATAGACATGGCCGTCGTCCTCCGGCGGAGGCACCGCGCGTCCCGTCACCTCGTCGATATCCCAGAGGAAGCGCCGCTCACGGATGCCCAGCTTCTCCTCGATGCGCTCCGCCGGCCAGCCGGGGATGGCTCGTGAGATGCGCGCATTGCTCACGCGACGCGATGGAACGAAAGCCCCGGCTCCGACGACACAGACATTGGGTGTCATTTCATGGCCTCGTCTTTTCACCGCCACGCCGGATGGGAGGGATTCCCTGGCCCGTTCTGTCGAGCAGGATTCACGCCAGAAACGAAGCCCTTGAAATGACGGTCCACTTTGTAAGAAGCGGCTTCATTTTTGAAGCCTCTGACGACCCTTCAACCGGGTAATTCCGCGGATTTACTGGGGACACGGTCGCACTTCAAAAATGAAGCACTTTGCGACATATCCGAAGCGGCCCCGCCGATACATTTACTTTCCGTGCGCGACGACTCCACTCAAGGCGGGCGGAGCCCCTGGAGAACCCCCTGCGTTGCAAGTGATTGCGCACTTCCAGTGCCGAGACATCCGCGACCCACCCCTTTGCTACGTGCATGGAAGCCCGCTGGTTTTCAGGTCGAGCCGGTAAGCCGGGGTCCTCCTTGAGGTCGAGTGCTTCCCGGAGCGCGCGGGCCCGTGCCAGTCTCCGTCGACCGAAAGGCGTCGGAACCCACCGCCTCGTCGCGACGACTCATGTCCCGAGCGAGGCCCGACGAAATGGGACGTGCCCTCCCTCAAGTCCTACCCGCGCCGCTGGCAGCCCATCATCCGACTCGCGCTCTTCGTCGGGGCCTATGCGCTCGGCGCCCGGCTGGGCTCGGTGCTCGCCTTCCCTCCCCACCTGGTCTCCGCCATGTGGCCCCCCAGCGGCGTGGCGCTCGTAGGGCTCCTGCTCACCCGACACCGGGAGTGGCCGCTGCTCGTCCTCGGGGCCATCCTGGTGGAGCCGTTCGCCGTCCACGACGCCCACCTGCCCGTCACCTCCGCCAGCTTCGTCGTCGCCACCGGCAACCTGCTCGAGGCCATGGTCGGCGCGGTGCTCCTGCGGCGACTGGTGCGCATCCACCCCGCGATGGACCGCGTGAGGGACGTGCTGGGACTGGTGGGGCTGGCCGCCCTCGGCAGCACCCTCATCAGCGCCAGCCTGGGCATGGGCTTCATGCTGTCGAACCAGCGCCTGACCCCCAGCGACTTCTGGCCCTCCTGGCGCGTGTTCTGGGTGGGCAACGCCATGGGCGTGCTGCTGGTGGCGCCCCTGCTGCTCACCTGGCTGTCGCGGGGACTCGACGGGTTGAACCGGCAACGGCGCCTGGAGCTGGCCACGCTGCTGCTGCTGCTCGGGGTGGCCACCCAGTGGGTGTTCAGCATGCCGCCCACCGCGGCGCCTCCCGCCACCTTCCACCCCGTCACCTACCTGTCCTTCCCCTTCCTGCTGTGGGCCGCCCTGCGCTTCGAGGCCCGGGGCACCACCATGGCCACCGCGGTGATGTCCACGCTCGCCCTCTGGCACACCGCCCACGGCAACGGGCCCTTCGCCCAGTTCGCCTGGCACAACGACAGCCTCACCTTCCTCCAGTCCTTCCTCGCCGTCGCCAGCGTGTCCGGACTGCTGCTCGCCAGCGCCCTCAGTGAGCGACGCCGCGCCCAGGAAGAGGTGAGCCACCTCAACCAGGAACTGCGCCAGTCCCTGGAGACACTCGCCGCCACCCAGGCCACCCTCGTGCGCCGCGAGCGCATGGCCGCGCTCGGTGAGTTGAGCGCCACCGTGGCCCATGAGGTCCGCAACCCCCTGGGCGCCATCTCCAACGCGCTCGCCGCCATCCGCCGACTCGCGCCCCAGACGGCCACCGGGCCCGCGGGCACCCTGCTCGGCATCATGGATGAGGAGGTCCAACGCCTGGACCTCATCGTCAATGACCTGCTCGACTTCACCCGGCCCATGGAGCCCCGGCTGCGGGCCCAGGCGCTCGGGCCCGTCGTCGAGGGCGCGCTGACCGCGTCCCTGCGCTCGGGGCCGTCGGGCATCAGCGTCTCACGGGCCCTGGACGACGCGCTCCCGCCCATCGACCTGGATGCCCACCTGCTCCACGTCGCCCTCACCAACCTGTTCACCAATGCCGTGCAGGCCATGCCCTCCGGCGGCAACCTCGTCACGCGCATCGAACCGGATACTCGCGCCGGGACTCCTCACGCGAGGCTCACCATCTCCGATACCGGGCACGGCATCGCTCCCGAGGTGCAACAGCGCATCTTCGAGCCCTTCTTCACCACCCGCGCCAGCGGCACCGGACTGGGGCTCGCCATCGTCCGCCGCATCGTCGACGGACACCACGGCGAGGTCACCGTCAACAGCACCGTCGGCCAGGGCACCACCTTCACCGTGTGGCTGCCGTGCGCTGGGGTACAGTCCTCCGTCTGAAGCTGTGAAGCCGTGACGGTCCGCTTCGCGAGGTCTTCTGGACAGGTTGGGCCCGATGGGGCGCACCGCGCGCCGCTTCGATGGAGCCCCAGGACTTCGAGACACGGCGCGGACGTCCTCACGCCTTCCGTGTTCGCCACGCTCGAGACGGGCCGGACACCGTGGCTCGCACCACGGTGTCCGTGTCCCATCGCGCGAGCACCCCTTGAAGAACAGGGCACCCACTACACTGCTTCTTCAGAACGGGATGTTGTCGTCGTCGCCCGGGGGCGGAACGTCGTCCTGGTAGCCGCCACCACCACGACCGCCGTAGCCGCCACCACCTCCGCCGCCACGGTTGTCGTAGCCCTCGCTGCCGCCGCCCCCGCCACCCTGCTGACGCGCCATCTCCGCCTCGATGGCCGCGAGCAACTGGCGCTCCTTGTCGTGCCAGCGCGACTTGCTCGGGTCGTTCAGCGAGCGGCGCGCGCCATTCGCGTAGAACTCCAGGTCCTGCAGGCTCGCACCCACCACCGGCGCGCCCTTGCTGCGGCCGTAGTTCGGGAGGAGCATTCCGTCCCCTCCGCCGCCACCACCGCCAGCACTCGGCGCCGCCGCGCGACGAGGCGCCGCGGAGGCCGCATCCGGCGTCCCGCCGATGGACAGCTCGCCCATCTTCAGCGTGAAGCCTTCTTCGTTCTTGAACGCCGTGCCGACGCGCACCTGCTCCACGCGCCCATCGGGACGCCGCACCGCCACGGTGACTGGATAGCCTTGCTCACTCATGGCGCCCGAATCCCATCACCAGCCCCACACTGTCAACGGGAGCGCGCACCCTCCTGTCCGCCATCCACATGGCCGCCTGGATGACGCTCTTCCGCCCTCGCGAACCGGGGTCCGACGCACGCCACCTCGCCCATGGCGGAACGCTCTGGACACAACCGGGCAGGAGCGCGGCACACCCATGCGCGTCCTCGACCTTGCACCCGAGCACATCGCCGCACAGCCGCGCCGGGCCTGTGGCCCCCAGGCACTACCGTGCTCGACATGGTGCACAGCGCCTGCCACCCAGGCACCTCGCCTCTACCGGGCTCGGCATGGCGAGCCGTGCCGGACACCTGGGCACCTCGCCTCTCTACCGTGCCTGGCTTGGCGCGCAGGGCCTGACACCCAGGCACCTCGCCTTCACTGTTCCTGGCCTGGCGTGCCTCTGGCTCGGAGTCGGGGCTCCTGGACAGGCGAAGCTCATGTTTTGAATACACGTCTCACTCAGCGGCCCTTCTCAGGGACACTTGAACGAGGCGGAGGGCTCCCTCACTTCGGGAGCCCACCTCGAATGGACCGCGAGCTGGAGCGCGAAACCGCCGCGACTCCGCTGCCGCTACGCCATCCTGCCCTTCTTGCCACGCGCCGCCGTCTTGGACCGGGACGCTCCACGCGTCGCGGCCACCGGCTGGGCCGCCTGCAGCGCCTTGCTCGCCGCACGACCGCGAGGCAGCTTCACGTCCTGCACCGACTGCGGCCGGGCGTCATCCACCCACGCCGTCGGACGACGGTCCGTGCGCATCAGCAACCGCAGCTTCTGGTAGTGCGCCGAGCAGTACCCCTTCGAACGACTGGGGCGCTTGCAGCCGATGATGGCGCACGAACGCGAGCCATCCGCCGTCTTCGCTCCACGCGCCACCGGAGCCGGCGCCTTCGCCGCGCCCCGCGTCGCCACCAGCGGCAACTCCACCTGCGCCGCCGGACGACGACCGGGCTTGCCACGCTTCGCCGCCGGAGCCGGCAACACCGCCGCCTGCCGCGTCGTCGCCGCGGGACGAACTCCCGCCAACGCTCCCAACCGGCTGGTCAGCGGCGCCAGTCGGAACGTCACTGAACGCAGCATGTCCAGGGCCTCGAGGCCCTCCTCCAACCGATTCACCGCCTGCTGCAAAGGCACCAGCTGGGACTGCAGCTCGCGCCGGAACATCTCTCCAAGCTCATTCGCAATGGACATGTGCCGGGAGGATATACGCCGTCCTGGGTTATCGACAGGAAATACACTGCACGACGCGCGCCAACGGTCATCCTCCGAGCGATTTTGGGTCCCCACCCCTTCTCGGAGGTTCTGCGCTCAAAAGAGCGCTCAGACCGGAGGGCCCCCCTCTGAAACAGACGTATCAACCCCGGCCGTGGGCGGCGAGACGGCCTCCTCGGCCTTCCCCGCCTCCACTCCCTGGGGTGCTCGCGAAGCCTGGGTCTCCACCGTCGCGGGGCGCTCGGACAAGAGGGCGGTCGCCGTCGGGCAGGAGCGCACCATCGAGGAGAGGGCCCACACAAACAACAGCGTGACGACGAACGGGTGACCCACGACGAGTTCCTCCCAGCATTCGGATGCCCACCAAGAACGCGACGGGCGGGATTCCTTGGACCCGGTGGGATACGAACAACCATAGGCAAAGGGTCTGACGTGCCCTGAAGGGAGGGTCAGGGGCCCGCCGAGCAGCCCCCTCCCAGGCATGCCCCCAGGGCCCCCGCGGCGGCGCGACGGATGTTAAAGGAGGCGGGACATGACTCCGGCCCCTCCTTCCGTCCGCTTCCGAGGCACCGACTCCTACCTGACCCACGAGGGCCTCCAGGCCGCCGTCAACTGCGCCCTCACCCTCCAGCGACCCCTGCTGGTGAAGGGCGAGCCCGGCACCGGCAAGACGCTGCTGGCGGAGGCCATCGCCCAGGCCCTGGGACACACGCTGCTCACCTGGCACGTCAAGAGCACCACTCGCGCGCAGGACGGCCTGTATGTCTACGACACCGTGCAGCGCCTGTATGACTCGCGCTTCGGCGACGGCGACGTGCGAGACATCCGGCGATACATCCGCATGGGCCCCCTGGGCGAGGCGTTCTCCGCCCCCGAGCGCGTCGTGCTGCTCATCGACGAGGTCGACAAGGCGGACCTCGAGTTCCCCAACGACCTGCTCCACGAGTTGGACCGGATGCGCTTCCGCGTCACCGAGACGAACGACGAGGTGGCCGCGAAACACCGCCCCATCGTCGTGATTACGTCCAACAACGAGAAGGAGCTGCCGGACGCGTTCCTGCGCCGCTGCGTGTTCCACTTCATCGACTTCCCCGACGCGGAGCTCATGCGCCGCATCGTCGACGTGCACCACCCGGGGCTCGACGCCGCGCTCGCGGACCAGGCCCTCAAGGTCTTCTACGAGCTGCGCGGCTTCACCCGCCTGCGCAAGCGGCCCTCCACCAGCGAGCTCATCGACTGGATTGCCGTGCTCAAGGCCCAGGGCGTGAGTGACTTGAAGCTGGACGAGAACCTGCCGTTCCTCGGCGCCCTGCTGAAGAAGGAGCAGGACCTGGTCTCCGTCGCGGAGGCCTTCGGACGCGGCCGGCGCACCCGGGCCTGAGCCATGTTCCTGCCATTCTTCTACGAGCTGCGACGACGGGGCGTGAAGGTGGGCGCGCAGGAGGCGCTCGCCCTCGCGGGTGCGCTGAAGGCGGGCCTGCATGACAGCAGCCTCGATGGCTTCTACCACGTGGCTCGCGCGCTCCTGGTGCACTCGGAGACGCAGCTGGATTCGTTCGACCAGGCGTTCCTGTCCCACTTCCAGGGCGTGGAGACCGCGGGCCTGGAGCTGACGCAGGAGCTGATGTCCTGGCTGGAGGAGGCGCGCGACCGGCCGCGGTTGACGCCCGAGGAGTTGGCGCTGCTGGAGGCGCTGGACCCCGAGGAGATTCGTCGCCTGTTCGAGGAGCGACTGCGCGAACAGAAGGAGCGGCACGACGGCGGCAACCGGTGGATTGGCACGGGGGGCACGTCGCCGTTCGGCAACAACGGGTTCGCGCGCGGGGGGATGCGCGTCGGAGGTAAGGCCGGCGGCAAGCAGGGCATGGCGATGATGCAGGCGGGGGCTCGCAGGTATGCGGGGTACCGCGATGACCTGGTGCTCGATACGCGGCAACTGGCCGTGGCGCTGCGCAAGCTGCGCGCGTTTGCTCGCGATGGGGCTCCGGATGAGCTGGACATCGACGAGAGCATCTCCGCCACCGCTCGCAACGCGGGGGAATTGGAGGTCGTGACTCGGCCTCCGCGCAGGCCGAACACCCGCGTGGTGCTGGCCATGGACGTGGGTGGGTCCATGGACCCGTATGCGGCGGTGATGAGCCGGCTGTTCTCCGTCGCGAGCCAGGCCACGCACTTCAAGGAACTGCGCATCTATTACTTTCACAACTGTGTGTACGGGAAGCTGTACGCGACTCCGCAGCTCACGGGTGGAATGACGGTTCCGGAGCTGGTGGCGCAGGTGGGACGGCACCACAAGCTCGTCATGGTGGGCGATGCGTCCATGGCTCCTTATGAGCTGGCCATCCGCACGGACGCCGAGGGGCGATACAAGGCGGACGGGCAAGAGGGGCTGACGTGGCTGATGCAACTGGCCCAGCACTTCGAGCGCAATGTGTGGCTCAACCCGGAGCCCATGGGTTCGTGGCGATCGGGGTCCATCGCGATGATTGCGCAGGTGTTCCCCATGTTCTCCCTGACCGTGGAGGGCTTGGGTGAGGCCGTGGCGCATCTGACTCGCGGGCGGACCGTGAAGGGTGCGGCGGCGCGGCGCTGAGTGACTCAGCGGTCTCGGGGTGATGGAGCGAGCAACCCCGCGAGCGCGCCCACCGCCGTGGAGCCCAGGGCCACGAGCATCTGGGGCAGTGGCCACTCGGGCCGCTTGTAGGCCACGACGAGTCCACCGACGAGGGCCGTCAGCGCGGCGAGCCCCAGGGTGACCACCACGATTCGGTAGATCCATCGGTCCGCGAATGGGTCCTCGGTGAGGCTCCTCGCCATCTCCGTTGGCGCCAGCTTCGCGCGCTGAAGGAACTGCTCGTCCGTCAGTCGCTGACTCAGCAGCTCCACATCGACGAGCCGTCGGGCTTTCATACGGAACTCCTCTGGCACCGGGCGAGCGCGGCGTTGAGCCCGGCAGGGTGTCCCGGAGGGCAGAGCAACTCGCATGCCTCGGAGTTCTGGTGCGCGAGTACCGGGATGCGACGTGACTGGACAGCCGCGCCCTGGCCGAAACGCTCCATTCCCTGGACGATTCCGGGGAGCGACGGACCGGTCAGTCCTCGGTAGAGGACTCACCTTCGGCACCGTCCGGTCGGCCCAGCCTTCTTTCGATGGCCTTGCGGTGGACACCGAGCAACCGCGCAGCAGCGCTCTTGTTTCCCTCGGCCAGTGTCATCGCCTCGGCGATGAGGGCCTGCTCGACGTGCAGCAACCGGTCCCCTATCTCAGGCAGCCTCAGGATGGACCTGGCGAGCTGCTTCACCGGGTCCTCCGTGGGTATCCCTCGCCGCTCGCGCCCCGGGAGCTGGGCCAGCGTCTCCGGTGTCACATGGTCCTCCTCCGCGAAGACGGTCAGTCGGTCCACCAGCGTGCGGAGCTGACGCACGTTGCCGGGCCAGCTCGCACGGGTCAGCACCGCCACGGCCTCCTCGGAGAATTGGAGCCGGCGTCGCTGACGGGTCACGAAGTGGGCCAGGAGCGCGGGAATGTCCTCACGCCGCTCGTCGAGCGCCGGCACCTGCACCTCGAGCACCGCGAGCCGGTAGTACAAGTCCTCGCGGAAGCCTCGCTGCTTCACGCGCTCCTCCAGGTCCGCGTGCGTCGCCGCGACGACTCGCCCCTGGAAGACGAGGTCCTCCGTCGAACCCACACGACGGTAGGCCCCCGTCTCCAGGACACGCAGCAACTTGGCCTGGAGGCTGAGTGGCAGCTCGGCGATTTCGTCCAGGAAGAGCGTTCCCGGCCCCACCGCCGACAACAGACCTTCTTGTCGCCGCTCCGCTCCAGTGAAGGCGCCTCGCTCGTGACCGAAGAGCTGCGACTCCATGAGGAACTCGGGAATGGCGCCGCAGTTGACGTCCAACCACGGCGCATCCGGCCGCGGCCCCAACGTGTGGAGCGCGCGGGCCACCAGCTCCTTGCCGGAACCCGTGGGCCCCGTCACCAGCGCGGGCCGGTCCGACAGCGCCACGCGCCGGACCACCGAGAGCAGTCGCTTCATGGCCTCGGACGTGCCCACCACCCCTGAAGGCAGCCCCTCCGGCCCGTTGCGGGCGCGCAGCACACGTACCTCGTGCTCCAGCTTCCGTCGGTCCCTCAACCCCTCGAGGATGGGGAGGATGAGCTCCTCACACAGCTCGTCCTTGAGGACGTAGTCATAGGCGCCCAGCCGCATGGCGGCTCGAATCTCCGCCATCTCGTTGGACACCGTCACCACGATGGGCACCGCGCTCGTGTGGCGACGAATCTCCCCGATGAGCGTCAGGCCATCGCGGTTGCGTGAATCCGAGTCCAGGCGGATGTCGACCAGGGCCACGTCCACGGAGGTCTCGGCGAGCACCTTGCGGGCTTCGACCAGGCTCGCCGCCTCGCACAACTCCACGCCCACCATGGGGGACAACACCGAGGTGAGCACCCGGCGCGCGCTGCGCTGGTCATCGACAATGAGGATTCTCATGCGACCTCCTGTGTGGTCGGGGCCTTGATGCTTCCATCCAGCGGCGTGTGGACCCGAAAGCAGGTGCGGTCGTCCTCACGGTGCACGGAGATGCTCCAACCGAAGCGACGGACGATTCGCTGCGTGACGGCGAGCCCCAGCCCCAGGCCCCCCTGTCTCGTGGTGACCCAGGGGTCGAAGAGCGTGTCCCTCGCGGACTCGGGCACTCCAGGACCCGAGTCCCAGACCTCGAGGACTCGCTCGGTGCTCTCTTCCCTGGCCCTCACACCGATGTGGCCCGCGGGTCCCGCCGCCTGTGCGGCGTTGCGCAGCAGGTTGGCGAAGAGCTGCACCATGGCATCTGGCTCCGCGAGCAGCGTGAGCTCGGGAGCCACGTCGACGGAAGCCACCACCCGTGCCTCCTGCATCTGGTCGCGGATGAGGTCCAGCGCACGGCGGACACGGGGGAGCACGAGGACAGGCTCCAGCTTCGGTGGAGGGAGCGACAGCCGGCGGAGCGAGATGAGCATTCGCTCCAGTCGCTCGATCTCCTCCTGGCCGATGTCGATATCCTCACCGTCGAGCGACTTCCCCTTGCCGCCCTGACGCAGCAGGTGCCGGAAGAAGTTCAGGGGATAGGCCATCTCATGTGAGATTTCAGCGCTCAGCAGGGCCAGGGCCAGACGCTTCTCTTCATGCGCCGCGTCCACCTGGGCCTGACGCAGTTGCTCCAGCTCACGCAGGACCTGGGTGTTGTGCAGCGCCACCCCGGCGAGGCTCGCGATGGTGTGGAGCAGCTCCAGGTCTTCCGAGGTGTAGAGGGCCTGTTGCTCCTTGGGGGCCAGCAACAGAACACCTCGGAGCTCACCGAGCGAGCGCATGGGCACGAGCAGCTTTCGCTGCCATGCGTCTTCCTGCGTCCACAGATGGGCTCCCGCGCCCAGACGTGCCCGCGCGTCCTCGGGGAGATGGGACACAGCGCTCAGCTCGGCCGTGTCGAGCACCTGGACTCGGCCGGTGGACAGCCAGCGCAGGATGACTCGCTCCACGGTGTCGCGGATGGCCCCTGGGTCCCTGGGCGCCGCCAGTTCGTCACTGAGCTGCTCGACTGTGGGCCGGAACTGGAGGGTCGCGGGAAAGAAGAGCCGGTCGACCCAGGGCTTGCCCAGGAGGACCAACACCACGAAGACACTCACTGCGGCGACCCCGGGGAGCACATCGGGGACTCCGTAGGTCGCGAGGAGCTGCGACATTCCGCGCCACGTGAAGGCCGCCGCGAGCAGTCCCGCGAGGACCAGGGGCACGGCCATCAAGCGCCGCGTGAGCACCGCAGTCACTTCGAGCACGTTCTGACGGATGAGTCCGTGGCCGATGGACAGCGGAAGCGTGGCGATGAGGCAGGGGACCATCAGGTAGAGCCCCCGGCCGAAGAAGACGAAGAACGCGACGAGCACGGGCAACAGCGCCAGGCCCCAGGCAGCGGAGAGGAGCTCTGCTCGCTGGCGGCCCTTGCTGCCTCGGATGCGCACGAGGATGGAAAGGCCGCAGACGAGCAGAGAGCCTTGGGAGAAGTCATTGACCCGGGCGCGCATCCACGCCGTCTCGAGCCCTGCGTGGGGCGCGACCAGCAACCACGCGGCGACTCCGAGCGCTCCCGCGCACAGTGCCGCGAGCGCCGTACGCCAGAGGCGACGGAAGCGGACGGGGCGCTCGGGAAAGGCATAGCCGAGCCAGATGAGACCGATGCCAGTGCCCAGCCGCGAGGCGATGAACAGCGGCATGTACGCGGCACGCGTGTGGTAGTCGAAGAGGGTGAGCAGGAAGACGAAACCCGAGATGCACAACACTCCGTAGGCCACTGCTCCGTCACGTCGCCCCGCCAGCAGCAGGACGAGCAGCCCGGACCAGAGGAGGAACGCCCCCACCAAGGCGTAGACGCCGTAGAGGAAGAGCACCTCCTCCGCGCCGAAGAGGCGGATGGGTTGGCGCAAGGTGAGCGGCTGGCTCCCTTGCGAGAACTCCAGCGAGACCTCGGCGCGCCCCGCGTCATGCGCGCGCTGAATGCAGTCCTGGAGTTGCTGTCCCGGGAAGACGCCTTGCCGGGCCAGGGCCACATCGATGGCATCACCGTCACAGGCGATGACGGGATTGGGGTGTCGCAACGGGAGGCGCTGATTGTTCCATTGCGGCAGATAGACCGAGGAGAAGGCTCCGTAGGGGTCCACCAGCAGCGAGGCGAAGGGAGTGCCCCAGGTACCCCAGGCGCTGGAGGTGACCGCGGCCCCCAGACCGAGCGACGCCGCGGCCAGCACCGCCACGACAAAGCGCAATGAGGAACTGGGGCCCGCTGTCATCCGTTCATCTCCCCCCACGACGTCAACCTGGCGCTTCGGCGCGGGCGTCCTTCGCGAGTCCGTACAGCGTGGCCACGGACTCACCGAGGACCAGCGCCGCCAGCTCATTCTGGAACGAATGGCTGGCGGGACGCACGTCGTCGAGCTCACGGGCGCGCTCCGCGAGCCATGTGCCCAGGTGTGAAAATCCACCCGCCCCCGCGACCTCGGCTCCGAGCCGCGCTACCCGGGGGGCTGCTCGAAGCAGTCCTCCTGGAGGCACGCCGAGCGCGGCTGGGAAGCTGACGCCGTGCAGTCGCGCGTCCTCTTCGTGGTCCAACGCGTCGTCCAGGCACTGCGAGCTGAGCAGGAGCAGGTCGAAGGCTCGACGGAAGGTGGGGAGCCGCTCCGGCCTGCCGTGAGCGAGGATGAGGCAGAACGAGGCGGTTCCCAGCCACGCCACCTTGCGGCTGACGAGGTCCACATACTGGGGGATGGTCAGGGCTCGCTGTTCGAGACAGGTGCGTTCGAGGTCCATCCCGGATTCCCAAGCGGTCAGCGCGGCATGCGTCGCATGCGTAGCAAGAGCCTCGCTGCCTGTGGCGTCAGCGAGAGACCGACACCACTGGTCGAACAGGCATGCCCCCAGCCGTGGCCACTCCGGTCGGTCGGCCACTTGACCGTCCGAGAGGCGGTCGATGAAGAGCCCGAAGAAGCCCCCGCGCCGATGGGCCCGGAGGTAGTGACGCCGATGTTCCCCGGACAAGTGAGGTCGCCCCTGGAGCTTCGCGTCCTCGGAAGCGAAGTCCGAGAGCGATTGGAAGGGCTTGAGCGCTGCGTAATCCCCCCAGCCTCCGTCAGTCTGTTCCGTCAGTCCGAGGTGGAACGGGAGTTCCGCCGCGAGCGACCGCAGGTCCACCGGAAGCCCTTCGACAGATTCGGCATAATCAAGGCGGCACTCATCCATGATGGCAGCTCAGTAGCAATTGAATTGGACTCGACTTTCACGCTGAGCCCTCATGCACGATGCGAGATTGCCATCGCCATAGGGTTCGAGGCTAACGAGCTGATTCGGTGCAATCAGGGCCCTGAGTTGCTTGATGAAATCATCGCTCCAGCGAAGCGTCACGCCCGAATGGCGTCCATCCCGGGAGACAAGAAGCACATCCGAGTCATAGGTCTCCTGCAGAACGGCACGGATACCCGGATGGTCGTCGAAAATAGCGGCCTGCTTCAACCTCGTAAGCAAGCGATGCGCTTCCAAACCCGCTGGGCTCTTGTCGTCCGTGTGGCTGAGAAGGCCGTGATAGACGAGCTGGATTTCATACGGACCTGCGTCGAGAACCGAAGCTCCACCCACCACTCGCGGCGTACCGGGCTTGCTGTCCTTGTCCTGGATGTTCCTCACAGCCGCATAGACAGGGTTCAAGAGGGCCATCCTGAGGCGAACAAGCTGCTCATCGAAGTCCAGGACAAGAGACTCCTCGGCATGGGCAGACAATATCCCATTAATCTCATCACACATCGACTGAGGAATGACCCCCAGCCCGGCAGTTCGAAATGCGTCACAAAGTTGCTGACGCCGCTCAATCCCCGCCAGCAACCCAGCCTCCACCTGCGGCGAAGGGAAAATCTTGCCGTAGATACGCCGGAGCAACTCCTGCCTCACCAAGTTTTTCGATTTCATGTACTTTCCCGCTTCACCCAGCGCAAGACCGCGATGATCCAAAACACTTCCGCCTAGGGAGTCACCTCTGGCGTTTGCCAGCCCCCAAAGCATCCTTCAGGACCGGACTGCCCCCAAGGACCAGGAGCGCCCCCCCTCTGCCTTCCGCGATATGGCCTTTACCGAGAATGGGAGCCCAGCTTGGAGTAGGCCTGATGCCCGCCAAATGATTCGTCATGCGCCGGCCCATCCTTTAGGAGAGCAGCAGCCAAGGCATTGGGAGTCCGCTCCAACTGCCGCCCGATATCCTCGAGAATCGCGCCAACGACAACACCCTCGTTCGCCAGCACCGCGGGGTCCTCGGGCAGAGGCAACTCCCCATCCTTGTCTCCCAGCAGCAACTCCACATGTGACTCATCCGGGTCACGGAGCAGGTCGCCGCTGTGAAGCGCGACAACTCGCCACGCGTCATCCAAGACAGGTGCGCCCGAAGAGCCCCTCGTTACATCACAGATGTACCAGAGGCGGGAGGCAATATTTTCGACACCTGATGCGGCCGGATTGCTCAGCGAGACAACCTTGTTTTCGCGAAGAGCGATGCGCTTGGACGCCCCGAGCGGATGGTGAATGATTGAAACAGCATCTCCGGGATGGCTCGTCAATCCCCCTCTAAGCCACAGCCACCCCTGGCGCAGGAGGTCCGCGCCTTCGATGGAACGAGGCGCGACCGCCACCAGGGCGTAATCCAGGTTGGCATCCGCGATGAAGCACCGCTCCGGCTCGAGAGCAAAGCTAATCGTCGCTCTCCTGGAAACACCGGGGCTCTCGCTCTGCTCAAAGTCAACCTGATAGCGCTGCGCCGTTTCTTTTGTCTGCAAGATGTGATGGTTCGCCAGGAGAAGCTCCGGACCCACCAGAAACGCCGTCGCACCGTTTCCCATCCAATCGGGTTGGCTCCGGAGCCGAAGCCTGGCGACGGATTCCGCCGCCCTCAACCCGTTCAAGAGATATGAGATATCAAGGTAGTCCGCACTTCCAAATGTAACTGTGCCTGCCACGGTTGTTCTCCTTGGATGGGCCCATGGTGAGCGGTCTTGTCCGCCTGATTCCAAGCCTCCCGCCGAGAAGCTCGTCACGGGGTCACGAAGCACATCAGCCCTTGCGCTCATGCACAGCTCGACCCAAAGCAACCCGCATGCCTGACATGTCCTCGGCGAGGCACGGCACTGAACAATCCCCCACTCCAACTGGCGCCCGGCGAGCTCCTGGTCGAATCCGTCCACGCCTCCTCGTCGTGTGGACGCAACCGTCCAATCAGCGAATGGGTCCCTGAGAAACATCGAAAGCAAGACAGTGAGGCACAGGCCTTGCTTTCCTACCGGGAGTCCATCCACCTGGAGTTGCTCGGCTGTCCCAGCCAGGGAGGGCCCTAGATGCATCCTGATGGGTGGCTCTCATCTCAGCGACTGCCACAAGCCCCGGAGCACCCAACATGCCCACAGAGAGATTGACCTTCAAGATTGCGTGGAGAGAACCTATTCCCGCCAGGCTCACCTATCTCATCGACAATGGCACCGTCATCACCCACCCGAATGGCGATGACGACAGGCTCACCGGCACACAGGAAATTCTCTTCACCTACGATGCCCCAAAATCCGACATCCACATCATCCGCTGGCTGCTCTGGTTTCCAGAACATACCTTGACGAAACTCGCCGCCACGGCACGCCGGAGTTCTAGCAGGAAGTTCTCGCCCCTCAACAGCCAACCCGGAGAACAGAAGATTTATTGGGAAAGGTCGGGTGCCTTGTGAGGAAGGGCTCGACGTTCTGGGCTCCTTGGCTCGTGCTCTGCTTGAGCAGCGCGGCCCTGGCCAGCCCCGCGCTCGACCAACTCAAGCAAGCAAGCCTCCATGAGCAGCGCTGTCTGTGCCAGCAACTCGAGACTCAGACACTGTTCACCCGCGTTCGGGAAACCACCACGCCAGTGGACTCTCAATCCTCGGCGGGAGAACTCCTCGCGCGCGCGGAGGCAGCAATCCAGGCCTCGGTCGATGACGCGAAGGCGGGCTTCACCATCGCCCCCCTGCGATTCATCGAGGGATATAAAGGTCCCCTCAACCCTCAACTGACCTTCGCCGCGTTCGACGACGGCCGGACTCGGCTGGGCGCGGCACTCAACGGCGTGTATTCCGTTGCAAAGAACCCTTCCCCCAAAGGCCTCAAAATCTCCTTCTGTTCCTACGATGAAGGGGCATATCGGAACACCCTTGATAGGGCAGGCCCCTCACTGCGTCGTGCCTGCGCCGTGGTGGCCTCGCTGCCAGACCCAGCACCGGGTTTTTCTCCGGGAGACGAAGAGCCCATCGAACGAGAGACCTGGCGCATCGTGCGCCATCTCTGTGGTGTCGACGAGGCGCCTCAGGTCGAAACGAAATCCCCTCCTGGCTCCTGCAAGCAAACGTGGACGTTCGAGGACGCCGCCATCCGGGTGGTCCGGGCCATCCAGAACGAAACCATTCGCCTTGAGAGGATTGGAGTACCTGCTCAAAAAGAAATGTCCCAGCTCACCGAGCGACTGGAGCCCTTCACCGCGGAGCTTCAGACCTTGGCCGAGCACGAAGCACCTGGCTTCGTGCCCCGTTTTACGACGATCGAGGACGCCATCCGCCAGTACGCGTGGCGCCGCTCGCGATATGTGCTGGGCGTCGATGGGCGCGTGGACTTCTTCCCCTTAAAGGGGGGCTTCAACCCATCTGCTGAACCCGACAAAAACCCACTTCCCAGGGCACAGCTCGCCTCCTGGCAGGCCAATCTGGCTGGTTCATGGGGACGCGAGCGTGTCTTCCTCAAGATGGGGTTGCTCCTGGGGCAGAAGCGAAGCGAGCACATGGACTCCCTCAACCCCTTGAGCCCAGGCCTGTCCTTCAAGGCCACCTATGTCGTGGGTGCACTCGTGGGTCAGCTCACGGACGATGAGGAGAATGTTCAGGTCGAGGGACAGGAGTTGCCTCCACATCTGCTCGTGGGCATGGAGGGCTCCGTCGCGTTCGTGACGAAGCGAACTCCGACACATCCCAATCTCGTGGACAACGCCAACGCCGCGCTCTGGCTCGAGTTCCGCTTCACCGAGAAGCTGGCGGTGCGCACCGGATTCCAGCTCGATGCAGAAACCGTGACGCGCCCGGAGGACACCTCCTCGACACCACCCAGGGCGGAGCTCGGCAAGCTCCAGTACTCCGTCCCGGCATTCGTCCTGACGGCACTCCAGTTCTGATGCTCCATGTGTTCCCGGTCATGGCTTCACCACACGAGAGCAACTCCCACCTTTCGTGTGATGCGGCGGCACACCGCTGAAGTCGCTCGCCGCCCTCTCCCGGAGCAGGGAATTCCCGGCCCCCCGTGGACCACAGGACGGCGGGCGGGCGAGGACTCTCGTTTCGTGCGGCGCACCGGCCCCAGTTACGGCATGGTGCGCCCCACGAGAGGACCTCATGACGACCGACAATCAGCAGGACGTGCTGAGCATCAACACCATCCGCACCCTGGCCATGGATGCGGTACAGCAAGCCCACTCGGGTCACCCGGGGGCTCCCATGTCCCTGGCCCCCGTCGCCTACCAGCTCTGGCAACAGGAGCTCCGGTATGACCCGTCCCACCCCATCTGGCCCGACCGAGACCGCTTCATCCTCTCCAACGGCCACGCGTCCATGCTCCTCTACGCCCTGCTCCACCTGGCGGGCGTTAAGCGCGTCACCCGCGACTACAAAGTAGAAGACACCCTCAGCGTCTCGCTCGAGGACATCCAGAAGTTCCGCCAGCTCGACTCCGTCACCCCCGGCCACCCCGAGTACCGGTGGACCAGCGGCGTCGAGACCACCACCGGCCCCCTGGGCCAGGGCGTCGCCAACAGCGTGGGCATGGCCATCGCCAGCCGCTGGCTCGCCGGCCACTTCAACAAGCCCGGCTTCGAGATGTTCTCCCATGACGTCTACGCCATCTGCGGCGACGGCGACCTCATGGAAGGCGTCGCCTCCGAAGCCGCCTCCATCGCCGGCCACCTCCAGCTCCCCAACCTCTGCTGGCTCTACGACTCCAACCACATCTCCATCGACGGCAGCACCGACCTCGCCTTCACCGAGGACGTGGGCCGCCGCTTCGAGGGCTATGGCTGGCGCGTCCTCCGCGTCCCCGACGCCAACGATTTGACCGTCCTCGGCGAGGCCCTCCACACCTTCAAGACCCTGCGCGGCAAGCCCACCCTCATCATCGTCACCACGCAAATCGCCTTCGGCGCCCCCAAGCTCCAGGGCTCGTCCAAGGCCCACGGCGAGCCGCTCGGCGATGAGGAGATCAAGGGCACCAAGCGCAACTACGGCTGGCCCGAGGATGCGAAGTTCCTCGTCCCCGAGGGCGTCCGCGAGCGCTTCCAGGACCGCATGGGCGCCCGCGGCAAGAAGCTCCGCGAGGAGTGGGATGCGCGCTTCGTCGAATACCAGAAGCAGTTCCCCGAGCTCGCCGATGAGCTGACTCGCATGCAGCGCCGCGAAGCCCCCAAGGGCTGGGACTCCGAGCTGCCCACGTTCCCCACCGACGCCAAGGGCATGGCCACCCGCGAGTCCAGCGGCAAGGTGCTCAACGCCGTCGCCAAGAACTACCCGTGGATGGTGGGCGGCTCCGCCGACCTCAACCCGTCCACGAAGACGTACATCAACGGCTCCGAGTCCATGAAGCCCGGCGACCTCTCCGGTCGCAACATCCACTTCGGCGTGCGCGAACACGCCATGGGCTCCATCGTCAACGGCCTGTGCCTCAGCAAGGTGCGCGGCTACGGCGCCACGTTCCTCATCTTCAGTGAGTACGAGCGCCCCGCCATCCGCCTCTCCTCCCTGATGGAGCTGCCCGCCCTCCACATCTTCACCCACGACTCCATCGGCCTGGGCGAGGACGGCCCCACCCACCAGCCCGTCGAACAGCTCGCCAGCCTGCGCGCGATTCCGGGCCTCATCGTCCTGCGCCCCGCCGACGCCAACGAGGTCGTCGAGGCCTGGCGGGTCATCGGCCAGCAGAAGAGCCACCCCGTCGTCCTCGTCCTCACCCGCCAGCCCGTGCCCACCGTGGACCGCTCCAAGTACGGCGCGGCCTCCGGGGTCGCCAAGGGCGGCTACGTGCTCGCGGACGCCGAGGGCGGCAAGCCGGAGCTCGTCCTCATCGGCACCGGCAGCGAAGTGGCCCTGTGCATGGACGCCCACGACAAGCTCACCGCCGAGGGCATCAAGTCCCGCGTCGTCAGCCTCCCCTCGTGGGAGCTCTTCGAGCAGCAGCCCCAGGAGTACCGCGACAGCGTCCTGCCTCCCTCCGTGCGCGCCCGCGTCGCCGTGGAGAAGGGCGCCGCCTTCGGCTGGGAGCGCTGGGTCGGCTTCGACGGCGGCATCGTCGCCATGCGCAGCTTCGGCGCCTCCGCCCCCATCAAGGCCCTCCAGCAGAAGTTCGGCTTCACCGTCGACAACGTGGTGAAGGTGGCCAAGGCCACCCTGGCCAAGTCGAAGGCGTAGCCACCCGCGCGCTCCTCGAGGCGCCGCTGAAAAAGACAAGGGCCCCGGACCATCCCCCAACGGTCCGGGGCCCTTCTTGCTTCAGTCCTCTGTCACTCCCAGACCTTCGCCGACAGCGTCCCGCCAAAAGAAGGTGACTCGGACCATCCCCCAACAGCCCGAGCACCCGATGCCCCCCTTGAAGAGGGGCGCCGCATCAAGAAAAGGCCCCCGACTCATCCCCCAACAAGCCGGGGAGCCCGAACCGCTCCTCCCGTCCATGCACGGGAGCCACGGCGCTTCAAATCATCGCGGGTCCACGGGAGCCCCTTGCC
>NZ_JABXEM010000171.1:0-25235 GCF_013372595.1 Myxococcus sp. AM011 | reverse complement strand
GGGGAGGGTAGATGGGCGGGTAGTTGTAGCCGAAGTTGCTGTCCCAGTACGTCTGTCCGTTCACCTCATAGCGGACATAGAAGGCCGGGGTGCCCGTCACGGCGGGAATCCGGGCCAGCCAGCGCTCCACGCCCTGGGCGTTGGGGCTGGAGACGTAGGAGTAGCCCACGGTGTACCCGGAGGTGAAGGTGGCGGCGACCTCGTGCGAGGTGGCCCACCCGTCCGTGGAGTACACCACGGTGACGCTCTT
This sequence comes from Myxococcus sp. AM011, assembly GCF_013372595.1. Taxonomy (NCBI): domain Bacteria; kingdom Pseudomonadati; phylum Myxococcota; class Myxococcia; order Myxococcales; family Myxococcaceae; genus Myxococcus; species Myxococcus sp. AM011. The sequence continues at coordinate 24,985 of NZ_JABXEM010000171.1, read as the reverse complement.
CGAATAGGACAGGTTCTTCACGTCGATGCCGATGTCCACGTCGCCGTTGGCCTGCCAGTAGCTCGTGGCCACCAGCACGTTGGCGCGCGGTACCAGCGGCCCGTCCGCGCGGCCCAGGTGGTAGTTGGCCCCGCCGTTGTTGTCCCAGTACGTCTGGCCGTTCGCGGTGAGCTTCGCCACGAACTCCAAGTCCCGCGTCGGCTGGGGCGCCGTCCCCCAGCTCTGGTACTGCCGCGTCACCTTCCACAACTCGTAGCCCGCGCCCGCGTCGCCCGCGTAGGCGGCGGCCAGGTCCGTCCAGGTGCCGTCGGGCTGCTTGTCGTGGATGGCCACCTGCTTCTCGTAGGCCAGGTTCTTCACCACCAACAGATACGTGACGTCCTGCCACGTCTGCCCATAGCGGCTGCCCACCGTGCTCACCGCCTTGAGCAACTTCACCTCATCCGCCGCGCGCGCGGAGGCCGACGAGAGGCCCACGGCGAGCCCGGCCAGCAGGCACAGCGCCGCGCGCCACCGGGAGAGAAGAGAGAGTCGGTTCGTCGTCATCGCAAGCATCCTCATGAGCCCGCCTGATGACGGGCTCCCGGAACCTGGGGAATCCAGGGCTGTCGCATGTTGGCAGCAGGTTCCGACGCGCGTCGCGTCATGCGTGTGGGGACCGTCGGGTTGAAATGTTCTGACGGACACGGGGGCGACGCGGTGCTGGGAGGGCGCACGGGGTTGGAGTAGGGAAGGGTTATGAACCGAACCCTCCTGTCCCTGCTCGGGGCGGTGCTGCTGTCCGGCTCCGCTGTCGCCGAGGAGAAAGTCCCCACGTCGTTCCCCGACGCCGCGGAGCTGCAGCGGCTCACCGCGCGCTTCGCCCCGGTGGAGCTGCGGGTGGACCTGAAGGCCCTGCCCGACAACGAGCGCCGCGCGCTGGCCCGCATCGTCCAGGCCTCGCAGTTGATGGACGCGCTGTTCCTGCGTCAGCGCTGGGCGGGCAACGAGACGGTGCTGCTGAACCTCCTGGGAGACGAGTCGCCCCTGGGCCGCGCGCGCCTGCACGCGTTCCTGTTGGACAAGGGCCCGTGGAACAGCCTCGACGAGGGGCGGCCCTTCCTGCCCGGAGTGCCTCCGAAGCCGGAGGCCGGCAACTTCTATCCGGCCGGCTCCACCAAGGCGGAAGTGGAGGCATGGATAAAGGCGCTGCCCGAGGCGCAGCAGAAGGAGGCCACGGGCTTCTACACGACCATCCGCGAGGGCACCGACGGCAAGTTCATCTCCGTGCCGTACAGCGTGGAGTACCAGGGTGAGCTGGCCCTGGCCGCCGCCCTGTTCCGCGAGGCCGCCGCGCTGACGAAGCAGCCCACGCTCAAGGCGTTCCTCACCTCGCGCGCGGACGCGTTCCTGTCCAACGACTACTACGCCAGCGAAGTCGCGTGGATGAAGCTGGACGCGAGCATCGAGCCCACCGTCGGTCCCTACGAGGTCTACGAGGACGGCTGGTTCAACTACAAGGCCGCGTTCGAGGCCTTCGTGGGCCTGCGCGACGACACGGAGACGGACAAGCTGTCCAAGTTCAGCGACCACCTCCAAGGCCTGGAGAGCAACCTCCCCATCGACGCGAAGCTGCGCAACCCGAAGCTGGGCGCGCTGGCCCCCATCCGCGTCGTCAACAGCCTCTACTCCTCCGGTGACGCCAACCGCGGCGTGCAGACTGCGGCGTACAACCTGCCCAACGACGAGCGCGTCACGGAGGCCATGGGCTCCAAGCGGGTCATGCTGAAGAACGTGCAGGAGGCCAAGTTCGAGCGGGTGCTGGTGCCCATCGCCAAGGTGGCGCTCTCCGCGAAGGACCAGCAGGACGTCGCCTTCGACGCCTTCTTCACGCACATCCTGATGCACGAGCTGATGCACGGCCTGGGGCCGCACAACATCACCGTGGGCGGCAAGGCGACGACGGTGCGGCAGGCGCTCCAGGTGGCCTCCAGCGCGCTCGAGGAGGCCAAGGCGGACATCTCCGGCCTGTGGGCGCTCCAGCGGCTGATGGACACGGGCGTCATCGACAAGTCGATGGGCCGCACCATGTACACGACGTTCCTGGCGTCCTCGTTCCGCTCCATCCGCTTCGGCACGGACGAGGCGCATGGCAAGGGCGTGGCCCTGCAGCTCAATCACTTCCTCGACACCGGCGCGGTGAAGGTCAACGCGGATGGCACCTTCTCCGTGGTGCCGGCGAAGATGAAGCAGTCCGTCACCTCCCTGACGAAGCAGTTGATGGAAATCCAGGGGAAGGGTGACCGGAAGGCGGCCGAGGCCCTGCTGGCGAAGATGGGCGTGGTGCGGCCTCCGGTGCGCAAGGTGCTGGAGCGCCTGAAGGACGTTCCGGTGGACATCGCGCCCCACTACGTCACGGCGGAGGAGCTCGTTCGCGAGGTGACCGCACCCGCGGCCGACACCGGCGTGCGGAAGTAGCCATGCTCGCTGGCACGCCCCCACGCACGGCGAGTTTCCCGTGCGCGGCGGGCGGACCGGCCCCATGAGTCAGGAGAGATGGAGAACTCGGCCCGCTATCGGTCGGCCCCGCTTGGACCCTGGGGCGTCCTCGTCGCGCTCGTCCTCATCGGCGCGTGGGGGACGCATCTGGCGTGGATGCTGCTGTCGCCCGAGCTGCCCTGGGACTCCCCGCTCACCTGGCTGCACGTCGCCTTCCAGGCGTGGCTGTGCACCGGCCTGTTCATCACCGGCCATGACGCCATGCACGGCACCGTGGCCCGGCGGGCCTGGGTGAACGAGACGGTGGGCACCATCGCCTGCTTCCTCTTCGCCGGCCTGTCGTACCGCCGACTGGTGCTCAACCACCACGCCCACCACGAGCAGCCCACGGGCGAGGCGGACCCGGACTTCTCCACGCGCACCCAGTCCTTCTGGCCCTGGCTGGGGACGTTCATGGCCCGCTACACCACGCTGCCCCAGTTGGGGGTGATGGCGGCCAAGTTCAACATCTTCGTCTTCATGGGTGTCTCCCAGCCGCACATCCTCGCGTTCTGGGTGCTGCCCGCCGTGCTGGGCACGCTGCAGCTCTTCTACTTCGGCACCTACCAGCCGCACCGCCGCCCGGACACGCCGGACATGGCGCCCCACCACGCGCGCACCCTGCCGCGCAACCACCTGTGGGCCATGCTGTCGTGCTTCTTCTTCGGCTACCACTGGGAGCACCACCAGTCCCCCGGCACGCCCTGGTGGCGGCTGTGGCGGGTGAAGGACGCTCGCACGGAGGCGTCCCGTGCCTCGGCGGCGGCCCGCGATGTAACGGCCGGACGGGTTGGCCCGTTATAAAGGGGCATGAGCGACAAGCCGCCCGTGGAGCCGCCCGGCTCCGAAATCACCCCTGAACCGCTCTACCTGCGCCGCCGCGAGCTGTTGAAGAACGCGGGCCTGTTCGCCGGCACCGCCGCCGCCGTCGCGGGAGGCCTGTACCTCCTGAGCGGCAAGCAGCGCCGCGCCATGGACGCCTATGTCCCGGACGCGGGGCGGGTGACGGGGCCCGTGGCGAAGGCGTCCGGTGAGTTCGACACGGACGAGCCGCGCACGCCGTACGAGGACGTCACCACGTACAACAACTTCTACGAGCTGGGCCTGGACAAGAACGACCCGGCGCGGCTGGCGCACCTCCTCAAGCCCCGGCCGTGGACCGTCGCCATCGACGGCGAGGTGCACGAGCCCCAGACGGTGGACATCGACCAGTTGCTCTCCTGGTTCTCCATGGAGGAGCGCGTCTACCGGATGCGCTGCGTGGAGGCGTGGTCCATGGTGATTCCATGGCTGGGCTTCCCGCTGGCCGCGCTGCTGTCCCGGGTGAAGCCCACCAGCCACGCGCGCTACGTGTCCTTCACCACGCTGATGGACCCGGAGCAGCTCCCCGGTCAGAAGCGCGGGGTGCTGGACTGGCCCTATGTGGAAGGGCTGCGGCTGGATGAGGCGATGCACCCGCTCACCTTCATGGCCATGGGGCTGTATGGCCGGCAGCTCCCCGCGCAGAACGGCGCCCCGCTGCGGCTCGTCGTCCCGTGGAAGTATGGCTTCAAGGGCATCAAGTCGATTGTCCGCATCAGCCTCACGCGCGAGCAGCCCTTCACCACGTGGAACCTCGCGGGGCCCGAGGAGTACGGCTTCTACGCCAACGTGAATCCCGCCGTGGCGCACCCGCGCTGGAGCCAGGCCACCGAGCGGCGCATCGGCGCGGGACTGGAGCGCCGCCCCACGCTGCCCTTCAACGGCTACGCCGAGCAGGTGGCCCACCTCTACACGGGGTTGGACCTGCGGAAGAACTACTGAGCCATGGCCTCGCCTCCCTACCCCTGGCTCAACCCCGCGCTCGCCGTGGGCGGCCTCTCGCCGCTGGCGCTCCTCGCCGTGCAGGGCCCGCGGGGCGCGCTGGGGCCCAACGCGGTGGAGGCGGCGCTCAACCAGACGGGGCTGCTCGCGCTGGTGCTGCTGATGGCGTCACTGGCCTGCACGCCGTTGAAGCTCGTCTCCGGGTGGACGTGGCCGGTGCGCATCCGCCGCACGCTGGGCCTGTTGGCCTTCACGTACGCGTGCGCGCACTTCCTCACGTACCTGGTGCTGGACCAGGGCCTGTCGCTCAACGCGCTGTTGGAGGACTTGGTGAAGCGCCCCTTCATCACCGTGGGCTTCACCGCGCTGGTGCTGCTGGTGCCGCTGGCCGTCACCTCCACGAATCGCTGGGTGCGCCGGCTGGGCTTTCCGCGCTGGCAGCGCCTGCACCGGCTGGCCTACGTGGCCGCGGCGCTGGGCGTGGTGCACTTCGTGTGGCGGGTGAAGCAGGACGTCACCGAGCCGCTCATCTACGGCGCGGTGCTGGCCGTGCTGTTCGCGGTGCGCGTGGGAGAGGCGATGCGAAAACGCCGGGCCCGCACCGCTTCGGCGGCCCGGAACCCGGCGTGAGTGACGGCGCGAGCCGCGTGGGCGACTACTTGCGCGGCAGCGGGAGGATGGTGTCCACCAGCGTCATCAGCTGGGCGCAGCTCACCGGCTTGCGGACGAAGGCGCTGATGCCGGCCTTCTGACCCAGGGCGCGGACCTCCGCCACGTTCGGGTCTCCCGTCATCATCAGGATGGGGACCTTGGCCAGCTTGGGATTGGGGTTGGCGCGAATCTGCGCCGCGAAGTCGGCGCCGTTCATCCCGTCCATGTGGAAGTCGGTCAGGACGAGGTCGACGGTCTCCGCCTCGGCCACCTTCAGTCCCTCTTCGGCGGACTCCGCCTCCAGGAACTCGAAGTTGCGGGCCATGAGGTAGATTTTCAGCAGCGTCCGGATGGAGCGGCTGTCGTCCACCAGCAGCACGCGCTGGGGTGCCGCACCCGTGGCGGGCCGGCTGCCTCCCAGAGGGCGCGCCGGGTCCGTCGTGGTGCGGTTGGGAACGGGCTCTGGAGAGGGGAGGGTGCCGGCCTTCATCGGATCATCAACCTCTGGTGGGGCTGTCCCCCTGGAGACCCAATCATGTTGACGGAAGGACATGCCGAAGTCAAAGCACCGTCCTTCCTCTCCTTTTTCCAGTGTGGGGCGTCACACACCCCGCTTGACGAAGCGGGCCATCAGGGGACTTCGAGCACGAACGCCTGGCTCTCCACGCCCGTCAGGCCGAGGCCCGCGGCGAAGGCGGGCGCGAGCTCGTTGGGAACGCGCCACGTCTGCCCGGTGGATTGGATCAGCACCACCGAGTAGCGCCCCCGGGGCAGGGTCTCCAAGCGCGCCGGAGGCTTGGTCGGGTCGCTGGCATCCAGGGCGGCCGCCTGCACGCCCACCACCAGCTCCGTCACGGGCACGGGCGTCATGCGCGGGGCGCCGTTCTCATCCGTGAGCGCCGCGAAGAGCGCGTCCGTGGAGAGCCCGGCGGCCAGCACCACCAGGTCCGGCTTGCCGTCGCGGGTGCCGTCGGCGTGCGGGTAGTCGGTGCCGCCCTCGTCGAGGATGCCGTTGCGGTCCAGGTCGTTGTCCTCGAGGAGTCCGGGCGCGTCCGCCAGCTTGCGCACGACGACGCGCGGCCAGAGGTCCGCGGCCCCGTCACCGTTGGCGTCGTCCGGGACGCCGTCGCGGTTGGCGTCCACGTAGCTGACGAGGAACGCCTTGGAGCGCTGCTCCACCGCGCCGCCCTCGATGGACTGTGGAGTCAGGCGCAAGAGCTTGGTGGGCGAGCCGGGGGGAAGGGTGTGGTCGCCGTTGAGGACGGTGACCTGGAAGGCGGGCCGGTCCACCGGCACCTGCGCGGTGGCCTGCGAGAAGCTCACCGTGACGTTGGTGAGGGGCAGGGGATTTCCCTCCGCGTCCTTGGTGACCTCCAGCGTCAGGGGCACGCCGTTGGTCGGGTCCACCGCGGCGCCGCCGACGTCGCCCGCGTTGGGCTCGCTGGTGACGCCGTACCAGGGGTTGAAGTCGGAGAAGTGGCAGGGCACCACGCCCGTGCGGCAGGAGTCCACGTCGATGAAGCCGCGCAGCGTGTACTTCCCCGCGGCCACGAGGCTCAGCGCGAACGGCGCGGTGAAGGGCCCGGGCGCGTCGGTGCCGAGCGCCGGGCCGAAGAGCTGCTCGGCCGGCACGACGGTGAACGCGATGGGGCGGCCGGTGCCCTGCGGCGGAGGAGGCCGGCTGGCGTCGTAGATGAACACCACCGCGTTGCCCCGCGAGCGCGACTGCACGACGAGGTTTCCCTCGATGCGGGCGGAGTGGATGTTCTGCCGTCCGTCCGCGGTGGGGACCACCGTGGGGGACTCGCAGCCCGCGACGAGCAGGGACGCGGCGAGGACGCCCCCCAGCGACTGCTTCCAGGAAGAGAGGGTGCGGCTCATGGAGTCACCGTCAGCGTCGCGTAGACGCGCCGCTCGATGCGGTTGCCGAAAGGATGTTGGGAGTGGGCGGAACCCAGTTGGCTGCCCACCAGCGCGACGTCCACCGTGTTCCTCACCGCCGCGTAGCCGACGCGCGCGTTGATGATGGCGTAGGCGCCCAGCGGGTTGGACAACAGCTCGATGCGGGTGGGGTCCGACGCGGCGGGCTCTCGCTCAATCCACGTGGTGGACGAGGTGAAGGCCACGTCCACGCCGAACTCCAGGTCCACCTTGGTGCGGTAGGTGACGCCGCCGTACAGCTTGAGCTGCGGCGCCTGGCTGCACGGCCCGCACTCCGCCTTGTCCTCCAGGTCCGACGTCACGTTCTGGAAGGCGGCGCTCGCCTTGACGCCCAGGCCGTCCACGGGGGCCAGGGTGAGGCCCGCCTCCACGCCGCGCGCGGTGTAGATGGAGTCCTCGTTGACGAAGCGCGAGCGGCCGATGAGGTAGTTGCCCGTGGCCGCGTCGTATGACTCGCCGGGCGGCAGCCGCTCGAAGGCGGACAGGCCGATGAGGTCCTTCACCCGGTTCTGGTACAGCGCCAGGTCCCAGTCCATGCCCAGCTCCGCGGACTCGCCGCGCCAGCCCAGCTCGAAGGCGGTGAGGCGCTCGGGGCGCAGCCCGGTGTTGCCGGTGGTGAGCGCGCTGGCGCCGTTGACGCCCTGCACGGGGACCAACAGGCGCGTGTAGCTCTCCAGGAACGTCGGCTCGCGGAAGGCGGAGGCCGCGCTGATGCGGAACGCGTGGCCCTCCATCGGGCTGAACAGCGCGGAGATGCGGGGCGAGTGCGCCAGGCCCGGCGTGCCGTTGTCCAACAGCGGGTGCCGGTCCACGCGGTAGCTGGCGACCAGGCGCAGGGGCTCGGCCAGCCGCCACTCGTCCTGCACGAAGGCCGCGGCGTGGACTTCCTCGCGCAGCGGGCCCAGGTAGTCCCAGCCCACGCGCTTGAGGCGACCCTCGACGCCCACGTTGAGCTGGTGCTCGCCGCCCAGGTGGAAGGCGCGCGCGAAGAGCAGCTCCGCGTTGAAGAGGTTGGAGCTGATTTCAGTGCCCAGCGAGCGCTGGCCAATGGGCTCGTACTGGGGGCCGGCGCTGCCGGAGATGTGGTTCCAGAACGTCTTCAGCTTGAGCGGCCCCAGCTCCACGTCGCCCTTGGCGTACGCGCCCAGGCCGTCCATGAAGTAGTTGCGCAACAGGCCCAGCGGATAGATTTCCGTGGTGTAGCGGTGCACGCCGCCGGACAGGCCCACCTGCTTGCCCTCGCCGAAGCTGTACACGGCGGACAGGGTGCCGCGCGCGCCGCGGATGCCGATGTCCGGGTCCGGGTCTCGAAGCACGATGTCCGGCCGGTTGCTGGCGTAGTCGCGACTCCACTTGTCCGCCTGCGAATACGCCACCGACGTGCGGTAGCGCAGCGCGCCCGTGTTGCCGTGGCTGAGGAACGAGCCCGCCACGCTGCTGCCGGTGCCGGCCATGACGTTGAAGCGAGCACGCGGACCCGAGCCGGGGGCCTGGGTGATGATGTTGATGACGCCCAACATGGCGTTGGCGCCGTACAGCGCGCTGCCCGGGCCTCGGATGACCTCGATGCGCTCGATTTCGTCCAGGCCGATGGGGATGGTGGACCAGAGCGTCAGGCCGAGGAAGTCCTGGTACTCGGTGCGGCCGTCCACCAGCACGAGCACCTTGTTGGCGATGCGCTGGTTGAAGCCGCGCAGCGACACGTTGGCGCTGCCGATGCCCAGCGACATGACGTCCGCGCCAGGCACACGACGCAAGAGCTCCGGCAGGCTGGTGGCGCCCGACAGGCGGATGTCCTCGGCGGTGATGACCGTCGTGGCGTTGGGCGCCTCCAACGAGGACTGGGCGCGGCGGCTCGCCGTCACCACGCGCTCCTCGTAGGGCACCGCGCCGTCGTCGCCGTTCGCGGTCTCCGCGACGCCGGGCAGCACGGACGGCACATACGTGGACGGCGTCGCGGCGCCCGTGCCTGTCGTGGGCATGGACTCCGCGCGCTCAATCGCCTTCTCCAGCCGCTCCAGGAGCGCGCCCAGCTGCTGCTGCGACTGGATGCTGGCGGGCGGGGGCGGCATGGGCAGCGCGGACTTGTCCGTCGACTCCGCCGTGGCCTCGTTCGCGCGCTGCTTCTCCTCGAGCGCGGCGATGGTGGCTTCGACGGAGGGGCCGTCCGCCGGGCTGCTGGCGACGTAGCGCTTGTAGGCGTCGAGGGCCTCCGTCGTCCGGCCCGCGTCCTGGTACGCGCGGGCGATGTTGTAGAGGACGTTGGGGTGCGGCTTGATGGCGTAGGCCTGCTCCAGCTCGGCGATGCCCTCGTCGTATTCCTTCTTGCCGATGAGGCTCATGCCGTTGCGGAAGTGGCGACGCGCTTCGAGACGCGCGTCCGCCAGGACCTGCGTCGCGCACAGACACAGCGCGAGCAGGCCCACTCGTTGAAGGGCTTTGTAGTGTCTCACTAGTACGGGTTGTCCTTGAATTTGTCGCTCGAGTCAGGGGCCCGCGGGGGACGGGAAGGACTCGGCTTCTTCTTGAGCTTTTGGGTGACGGCCTGCTTGATGCCGGAGCCCTCGGCGACGACGGTGACGGACTGGTAGCCGTCCATCATGAAGGTCAGCTCCGCGCGGGCTCTGCCATCATCGTCCAGGGGGACCTTGAGGTTCAGCGGCGTGGCGCCATGGTCCTTGCCCCGGTAGCGCACGCGCGCGCCGCTGGGCTCGCTGGCGATCTCGAAGCGCACCGTCGGGCCGTTGCCGGCCACCAGCGGCGCCAGCGCCAGCTCGTCATCCGCGGAGCCCGCTGCGGCGGCCGAAGCCGGCGTGTTCGCGGCGGCGGGCTGCGCGGGGGCGGAGGGTTGCTGCGAGGGGTTGGCCGGCGCGGTCGCGGTGATGGGAGGCGAGGCCAGGGGCTTGGGCATCGGCGTGGACGGGCGCAGCATGAGCGCCAGTGCCACGGCGCCGCCCAGGAGCAGCGAGCCGCCGAAGATGGCCAGAGGCAGCATGCTCTTGCCGGGCTTCTCGGGCGGCTGCTCCTCGACGGCGATGTCCAGCGCCATGGTGCTGGGGCCGGAGCCGGGCGCGCTGATGGGGCCACTGCGAGGGCCGCTGCCGACGCCGGTGAGGCGGGGGCCGCTGAAGACGCCGCTGACGCCCACCGCGTGCGCGACGCGGCGCATGGCCTCCAGCACCTCGTCCATGGACTGGTAGCGCTCGACGGGGAGCTTGGCCAGGCACTTCATCACCAGCGCTTCGACTTCGGCGGGCACGGAGTGGCCGGGCCAGATGGCGCCGAAGGCGGGCGGCGGCTCGTTGATGTGCTTGACGATGACGTCGATGCTCTGCGGCGCGAAGAAGGGCGGCTGGCCCATCAGCATCTGAAAGAGCACCACGCCCATGCTGTACACGTCGCTGCGCGGGTCGGCGATGTTGCGCGCCTGCTCCGGCGCCATGTACTGCGGCGAGCCGAGGATGATGCCCGCCTGCGTGAGCGACGTGTCCTGCTGCACGTCGGCTTCGCCGATGAAGGACTTCACCAGGCCGAAGTCGAGCACCTTGACGATGTCGTGGTCCGTCTCCTGGTTGAGGACCATGACGTTGGCGGGCTTGAGGTCGCGGTGGATGAGGCCGACCTTGTGGGCCTCGCGCAGCGAGCGGGCGATCTGCTGGGTGATGTTGAGCGCGCGCGCCCACGGCAGCGGGCCCACCTGGGTGAGCAGCTGGCCGAGCGTGAGCCCGTCCAGGTACTCCATCGCGATGTAATAGATGCCGTCGTCCGTCTTGCCGTAGTCGATGACGGTGACGGTGTTGGGATGGCGCAGCTTCGCGGTGACGCTGGCCTCCAGGAAGAAGCGCTTCTGGAACCCCGGGTCCTTGCCTTCGTCGTTGTAGTGGGGATTGAGGACCTTCAGCGCGACGAGCCGGTCCAACGGCGCCTGCATGGCTTTGTACACGCGGCCCATGCCACCGGCGCCCAGGGTCTCCAGGATGCGGAAGCGTTCGTTGAGAACCCGCCCAAGAAGCGGGTCCACCAGGTTGTCGGGTGGGGCGCCATTCGTCGGGGCGTTGCTTTCAATCATGTCTGCCCCCACCGACCGGGAAGGCACACGTCGCTCCGGTCGAACATGCGCTGGAATGCTAACACCGCAATCGTCCACTCCCCAAGCGACCTGCCAGGTTGGCGCAGTGCATCAAACGCCGAGAAACCGGCCTGGGCGCGCCAAAGTCCAGCACCGGACATCGGTTGATACGAAGCGTGCGGCAAGTGGGGCGGTTGGACCGTCGAGGTGAGCGACTGGGAGTGTGAAACCCGCTTTCCCGAGATGTATCGACATGCTTGGAGATGTCGCGCGGGAGCGGCCGAGCGAGCGGGAGCGCGTTAGGGTGGCGGCATGAGCGTCCACCTGACCGAGTTGCTTTCTTCCGCGCCACCGTACCCGAGGCGGGTGGTGTGCATGACGGAGGAGACGACGGAGGTGCTCTACCGGATTGGCGCGGGGGACCTGGTCGTGGGCGTGTCGGGGTTCACGGTGCGGCCTCCGGAGGCGCGCAAGAAGCCCCGGGTGTCTTCGTTCCTGGACGCGAACTTCGAGCGGATTCTGGAGCTGAAGCCGGATCTGGTGCTGGGGTTCTCCGACCTGCAGGCGGACCTGGGCCGTGAGCTGTGCAAGCGCGGCGTGCCCGTGTTCCTGTTCAATCAGCGCTCACTCGCGGAGATATTGCAGACGGTGCGCGTGACGGGCGCGCTGGTGGGGCGCGCGGAGGCGGCGGAGAAGCTGGCCGCGGAGCTGACGGCGAACCTGGAGCGGCACGCGGAGGCGGCCCAGAAGCTGCCGCGCAGGCCGCGCATCTTCTTCGAGGAGTGGCACGAGCCGCTCATCTCCGGCATCCGCTGGTGCTCGGAGCTGGTGGAGCTGGTGGGCGGAGAGGACATCTGCCGCGAGTCGCGCGCGTCGCAGGGTGCGAAGGGCCGCATCTTCGAGCCGGAGGAGGTCGCCCGGCGCAACCCGGAGGGCGTCATCGCGAGCTGGTGTGGCCGCAAGGCGAAGCGGGACAAGATTGCTTCGCGGCCGGGCTGGTCCCAGGTGCAGGCGGTGCTGGATGATCAGCTCTACGAGGTGAAGAGCAGCCTCATCCTCCAGCCGGGGCCGGCGGCGCTGTCGGACGGAGTGGAGCGTCTGGCGCGCATCGTCTCGGCGGTGGCTCGAGGGGAGAAGTTGCCGGTGCCGAAGGGCGCGGACCTGCGCGGGGCGTGAGTCGGTTGCCTCGATGGGGGCGCGTCATGCGGAAGGAGACCTCCGCCGACGTCGAGCGCCTATGCTGCGCGCCACAGGACACGCGACTCAGGGAGGTGTGACGTGGAAGGGTTTCCGCTGCGGCTCAAGTGGCAGGGTTCAACCGCTGGCGAGTACAGCCGCGATGCGGTGGCGGGCACGGAGGGCAAGCCGGATCTGCTCGTCAGCTCGGGCACGAACTACGGCGGCAGTGACGCGCGCTGGAATCCCGAGGACCTGTTGGGCGCGTCGGTGGCGCAGTGTCACCTGCTCACGTTCCTGGCGCTGGCGAAGAAGGTGCGGCTGGACGTGCGCTCCTATGACGACCAGGTGACGGTGTTCGTGGACGCGGTGGAGAAGGTGAAGCGGGTGAGCAAGGTGCGGCTCGCGCCGCTCATCCGGGTGGCGCCCGGCACGGACGTGGAGAAGGTGCGGGAGATGTTCGTGAAGGCGCACAAGTACTGCTTCATCGCCCAGAGCCTCAACGCCGAGGTGGTGATGGAGCCGACCATCGAGGTGGCGACGGCGGAGTAGGGCGCGTCACGGGCCGTGGCTCCTCGAGCGCCACGGCTCACCGCTTCGCGCGAGGTTTCTTGTCGGAGACCTTCCGCACGACGGTATCGGTCGACGTCAGGGGGCGGCCGCTCTCCGAGCGCACCTCCATGGCGCGCACCGGTCGCCCCTGCTCCGTATCCACCAGGACGGAGTGGGCCTCGTTCGGCTGGAAGCAGTGGTGTTCGCCCCACTGCCTCAGTCCGACGAGCACCTGGAACAAATCCCGGCCCTTCGTTGTGAGGACGTAGTCGTGGAACGCGCTGCCGTCGGACGCGGGAACGACTTCCAGGATGCCGTGCGCGACGAGGTGCCGCAGCCGGGTCGAGAGGATGTTCTTCGCCACGCCCAGGTTCTTCTGGAACTCGCCGAATCGGCGCAGGCCGTCGAACGCGTCGCGGATGAGCAGCAGGGACCACTCGTCGCCGATGATGTCCACGGACCGCTCGACGGGACACTCCACCCGGCTCTGGGGCTTGCGCTTCGCCATGTCGCCTCGCTCGTTCCCGGCCACTCCCCGCGTGAAGGACGCGGTGGAGGCGGGGGGCTCCTGTCGCTTGGGTTGAAATAGCAAACCCCCGTCGCTAATTCCGAGTGGTTTCATTTTGAAACCATATTGGAGTGGTGGTCCATGCGAAGTGGGGCGGAGGCGCGTGACGCCAAGGAGGGAGACGAGCGTCTGACGGAGGTGGCCGCCCGGCCGGCGGGAGACGTCGCGCCCACGCTGTCGCGAGCCGTGACGGCGTTGTTCGCGGTCGCCTGTGGGTTGGCGGTGGCCAACGTCTACTTCGCGCAGCCGTTGTTGGATTCGATGGCGAGGGACTTGGGGCTGAGGCCCTCCTTGGTGGGCATCGTGGTGACCGTCACCCAGGTGGGGTACGGCCTGGGGTTGTTGCTGGTGGTGCCGCTGGGGGACCTGGTGGAGCGTCGCCGGCTCGTCGCGGTGCAGATGTCCTTGTCCGTGTTGGCGCTCGTCGTCGTGGGACTCGCGCCCTCGGGGGCGGTGCTGCTCATGGGGCTGGCGGTGGTCGGTCTGCTCGCGGTCGTCATCCAGGTGCTGGTGGCCTTCGCCGCGACGCTCGCCGCTCCCGCCGAGCGAGGACGCGTCGTCGGAGGGGTGACGAGCGGTGTGGTGGTTGGCATCCTCATGGCGCGCACCGTGGCGGGTTTCCTGTCGGACCTCGCGGGCTGGCGTTCGGTCTACCTGGTCTCGGCGGGGGCTACGCTGGTGCTCGTCGTCGCGCTGGTCCGCGTCCTGCCGCGCGAGCGCGCGACGAAGCACCTGTCCTATTCGGCGTTGCTGCGCTCGGTGTTCACGCTGTTCGTGGAGGAGCCGGTCCTTCGCGTGCGGGCAGTGCTCGCGTTGCTGATGTTCGCCGCGTTCAGCACCTTGTGGACGCCGATGGTGTTGCTGCTCGGGGCGCCTCCGTTCTCGCTCTCGCATTCCCAGGTGGGCCTGTTCGGCCTGGCGGGAGTGGCGGGCGCGCTGGCGGCGTCACGGGCGGGACGGCTGGCCGACCGGGGCTGGGGGAACTGGACCACCCGCATCGGACTCGTCGTCCTGCTGCTCTCGTGGTGGCCTGTCCTGCTGGCGCGGGAGTCTTTGTGGGCGCTGGGCGTGGGCATCGTCGCCCTGGACCTCGCCATCCAGGCCCTGCATGTCACGAATCAGAGCGAGCTCTACGCCGTGCGCCCGGAAGCGCGCAGTCGGCTGGTGGCCGGTTACATGGTCTTCTATTCCATCGGCAGTGGCGCGGGCTCCATCACCTCGACACTCGTCTTCGCGCATGCGGGCTGGAGTGGAGTGGTCATCCAGGGAGCGGCCATCTCCGCCGTGGCCCTCCTGTTCTGGACGTTCACACGCGCTTCGCCGCGTTCCGACGTGACGGGTGGCGTCGATTCATGAGAAGCCTTGCCTTCGCGTTGGGGGGTGCTTCGTGGAGCAGTCGGTCGGCAAGCCGCCGCTGTACGCCTTCGTCATCTGTCCGAACAACAGTGGCAGCACGCTGCTGGTCCGGCTGCTGGCCACGTCGGACCAGGTCTCCGTGTTCGACTCGATGAACCACGAGGGGCAGTGGCTCGTGCACCGGGACGACCCGGAGGCGATGCCCGTTCCCGACACCGAGAGCGAGGAGCTGCGCAACTGGACGACGAACGAAGCGAAGTTCGGAGACCCCCAGCGCTACCACTGGGAGCGCATCAAGGCCGTCTGGCACCGGGCCTGGGACTTGCGCAAGGCCGTGCTGGTGGAGAAGAGCCCGCCCATGGTGGTGGCCGCGCCGCTGTTGCAGGAGCACTTCGCGCCCGCGCGCTTCATCGTGTCCTGCCGCAATCCCTACGCCTTCGCCGAGGGCGTGCGACGCAAGCGAGGCTATCCGCTCTCCACCGCGACGGCCCACTGGGTGCGCTCCAGTCGGTTGCAGTTGCGCAACCGCGCCGTGCTGCGCGACTCCCTCTTCTTCCGCTACGAGGACCTCTGCCGGTCTCCGGAGGCGACCGCCGCGAAAATCCTCGAGCTCATTCCGGAGCTGGGTCGCCTGGATGTCGGGCGCGCCTTCGACATCATGGGCGAGCACAGCCCCATCCGGGACTTCAACGGGGACTCATTGGGCCGCATGAGCGCGGAGGACCTGAAGGAGATCAACACCGCGCTCGCTGGACATGAGGACGTGCTGGATGCGCTGGGATACGAGCGAATCGAGCCCCGCTGACGCTACTGACGTGAGGCGTGGAGCAACTGCCTCATCCGCGCATACGTCGGGATGCCGAGCGGCACCTCGATGTCGACGCGCCACGTCTCCTTCAGCGCCTCATGCACGGTGGCGGGCAGCTCCATGGAGTCGCCCACCCGGCCCGCGCGGACCTTGGTGGTCTGGAGCTCCAGCGGCAGCGCGGTCATCTGATTGACGGCGGTGGTCGTGGGGTGGTCGTCGAACTGGTGCTCATGCGCGTGCATGAACTCGAAGGTGGACTGGCGCGTCACGAGGGCGACCAGGTCCTCATCCATCGACACGCCCATGAAGGCGCCGATGCGGCGGATGTTTCCCGCCAGGTCCTCCTTCATGTCCTCATAGGACAACAGGAGTACGTCCTCGCGCTCACGGACGCGCCACCATGAGCGCAGGTGCTCCCAATAGCGACCGAAGCGTGCGTCCTTCAGGAAGATGCCGAAGCAGAACTCCTCCACGGTGACGGAGTCGGGCTCGAACATCCATCCGTTCACGTAGTGGTAGAAGGACGTCAGCGTGTCCGCCGGGTCTCTCATCACGTGGATGTACCGGCCGCCCTTGGGAATCCTTTCCCAGTACAGATGGGTCTTGAAGGCTCGGGGGCTGGCGACCTGGGGACCCGCGAGGGCGAGCCCCGGAAGCGGTGGGCTCTCCATCCACGGGACGACGAGGGAGATCTCCTCGAAGTCCATGGAGCCTCTCGTGCGCAGTCCGTGGACGATCTGCTGCGTCCAGGTGGTGCCGCACTTGGGATAGGTCGCGACCAGGATGTCGGTCGGCTCCAGCTTGAAGTCGGCCGGGGCGGAAATGGGTACTCGCCAGGCGTGCAGCGACTGCAGTTCTTGAAGTGACGTGGGCAGACGGGATGAAGGCTGACAGCGTGTGACGTCCGGCTCGCTCATGGTGCCCCCCTGGCGGGACCACCGCCGGCCGGGAGCCTACTCGCTGAATCGGCTGCACCGCGCGCTTGGGACGTGCACCGCGTTTGTCACATCGCGGTGGCGAGAACGATTGTTCGTACGGCGCGCTCTGCTCACGAGGCGGGAGGTGATTCGTGACGCAGCACGGCTTGGAGGTCCTCTGGAATGGGCATGGGCGTGAAGATGCCCACATTCGAGCCCCCGGTGTTTCCCAGCGGCGCGCGTCCGAGCCAGGACCCGGGAGCGGCCAGCAACAAGCGAGGGAGTTGTCCGAACAGCTCGCGGAAGTCACTGCTCCGCCAGGCCCAGACGAACATGGCGCCATGCACCCGGAGATGCGGCCATGCATGGGCCTGGCTCAGGACATGGGCACGTTCCAGGAAGTGCCATGCCGTCTGGAAGTCGCCCCGGGTCTGGGACTCGGAGGCGTGTTGGAGTTCCTGGTCGAAGTGGGCTCGGAGTGTGGGGTGCATGGGGGCCTGGCGTCGTTCAGGGGCAGGACGTGACAGCGCGGTTGGCCGTGAGGGGGCGGCAATCCCGGGACGCGTCTGATTCGAGTTGCAGGGTGACGTGCTCGATGCCGAACCGGTCATGGAGCAGGCGCTTGAGGTGGCTGATGCGCGAGTCGTCCATGGGCTGCTCTCGCACGACGAGGTGGGCGGTGAGCGCCGCTTCGGTGGTGCTCATGGCCCATACGTGCAGGTCATGCACCTCGGCGACGCCGGGAGATTGCTCCAGCTGAAGCCGCACGGAAGGCATGTCGATGTTCGTGGGAACGGCTTGCAGGGCCAGGTTGACGGAGTCCCGGAGCAATCCCCAGGTCCCCGCGAAGATGAGGAGCGCGATGCCGAGTGTCACCGCGGAATCCAACCACATCCACCCGGTGAAGGAGATGAGGGCGCCGGCCGCGACGACACCGAGCGACACGCCCGCGTCGGCGGCCATGTGCAGGAAGGCGCCTCGGATGTTGAGGTCGCTCTGGCGCCCCTTCCAGAACAGCAGCGCGGTGGCGGTGTTGATGAGCGCGCCCACTCCGGCCACGAGCATGACGGTACCCGTGGCGATGGGAGCGGGCTGCCCCAGTCGTTGCACCGCCTCCCAGCCGATGGCGCCCACCGCGACGAGCAGGAGCAGCGCATTGAGAAGCGCGGCCAGGATGGAGGCGCCGCGCAGGCCATAGGTGTAGCGCTCGGTGGGCTGGCGACGGGCCAGCACGGTGGCGCCCCAGGCGAGCACCAGGCCGAGCACATCGCTCAAGTTGTGTCCGGCATCGGCGAGCAATGCGAGTGAGCCCGAGATGAATCCGAAGGTGGCTTCGACAGCCACGAAGGCCAGGTTGAGGCCGATGCCCAGCGCGAAGGCCCGGCTGGGTGTCGAAGGAGCGTGTTGGTGGGAACCGGACATGGGTGACGACGCCTCCAAGGCTGGGTGCTCTTGGCGGCCCGCCCCTCGTCATGAGAGGAGCTGTCCGCCTTCACCCAGTAAGACGCCCGCTTCCGGTCGAGATTACACCCGGATTTTCCGCCGCCTCGGATGAGGCGACACGGCACTTCAGGGGCACATCACCCCAAGCGGGCCGGCGAGCGTCCAAGGGCTGCGTCGACTCATGCCTTGGGCTCACCGTGGACAGGAGGTCCCCTCGGGAATCATGACGGAGCCGGTGCACCGTGGCTTGTCAGGTCCTTGGGTGGGTGAGCTCCCAGAGCCGACGGAGTCACGTCTGGGAACCGCCGCCGTGGAGGTGTTCGAGCGCCGCGTGCCAGCGTGTGAGCTGCTCCGCAGTGACCTCGAGCCGTGCGAGCCACGCCTGGAAATAGCGCTCCAACTCGGCGGCCCGGGGATGGGTTTCCCGGTGGTGGTGGATGAAGTCCTTGTAGTTCTGGACCTTGTCGGCGCGGAGCATGTCGTTGACCTCGGGCTCCGTGCTGAGCGCGATGTCGTCGGGCCCTCTCAGGTCGGGCCGATGGGACAGTGCGGCATTGGCCGTCTCCCGGTAGTTCAGCGCGAGGGCGAGGACGCGCGGCTCGTCACTTACTCCGTCGACAGGTGGCAGGGAGAGGTCCGCGGCCGTGGCGAGCGCCTGGGCCCAGGCGGCGGCTCGCGCGTCATCCTCCTGAACCAGTGGGTGCAGGCAGTACGCGCGTTGGGCGTGCTCACTCGCGCCCAGGGCCCGAAGGACCCACAGCCCTTCGTCGATGTGGTGAAGGTAGGGCACGCCGGAGCGTCGAGCGCGGCGCTGTCCGTAGAACGCTTGAATCGCGCGGTACTCGCGGGCATTCGCGTCCATCCATGGAGGATGACAGTCGGCACTTCGCGCCGCAATCCGGGCGGCCCCGCGATGAAGATGCTCGCAAGGAAGTCCGCGCATGCCAGGATGGCGGGGTGGCGCTCCCGCTGCTCGTCCTCATCGTCGTTCCACTTGCCCTGACCTCTCTCCAGGCGGAGCCCGTCGCCGAGACGCCGGCTCCCGCCGAATCGTCTCCGGCTCAGGACGAGACTCGTGCGACAGAGGAGGGTGAGAAGGCTCCGTCCGGGACGTCGGTGGAGCCCGCGTCGTCGCGCCCTTCGGGACTCTCGCAGGAGAACTACGAGGAGGCCCTCATCGTCGAGGCCCTGGCCCGACATGGCCGTCAGGTGGAGCCTTCTCCCGAGGGCCTGCCGCTGGCTGAAGTCCTCGTCGACACCGAGGAGGTGGTCGCGGAGAGCGACCCGTATCCGAACTTCCTCAACATGTTCCACATCCGCACCCGCGAGGAGGTCGTCCGGCGCGAGGTGTTGCTGCCACCGGGACAGCCGTACTCCACGCGGCTCGCGGACGAGACGGCGCGCAACCTGCGGAGCCTGCGCCTGTTCTCCGTGGTGCGTGTCGTCCCTGTGAAGGGCAAGGTGCCCGGGACGGTGGCGCTGCTCGTCGTCACCAAGGACATCTGGTCGCTGCGCCTCAACAGCGACTTCTCCGCGGTGGGCTCGCTGCTCCAGTACCTCCGGCTCCAGGGCACGGAGCAGAACTTCCTGGGACGGGGCAAGAAGCTGGCGCTCGACTTCACGCTGCGCCTGGACACGCTGAGCTTCGGCCAGAGCTACACCGACCCGCGCGTGCTGGGCAGCCGCTGGTCCTTGAGCGAGTCCATTGCCCTCATCGTCGGCCGTGAGAGTGGCAAGGCAGAGGGCTCGCGGGGAAGTTTCTCCGTCAGCCGTCCGCTCTACTCACTGTCCACGCCGTGGAGCGTGAGCACGTCCGTCGCGTGGAACGTGGAGACCAATCGCATCTACCGGGGCGCGGAGATATGGCAGTTGCCGTTTCCCGATGGCCCGCCTGTGCCATACGTGTACCGGACGGAGGAAGTCGCGGGCGCGGCCTCGTACACGCGCTCGTATGGCCTGCGCTTCAAGTTCAACGTGAGTGGCTCGCTGGGCGCGTACCACTACGGTTACACCCCGCCGTCCTCGTCGATGCTGACGGAGGGACAGGCCGACTGGTTCCGTCGCAACTACCTGCCGCGCGCGGAGGACGCGGGCTACGCGTCACTGTCCCTGCGCGCGTTCGAAGCCCGGTACGAGGTGCTGCGCGACGTGGACTCGTATGTGCTCTCGGAGGACTACCAGATGGGGCACTGGGTCTCCGCGACGGTGCGCTACGCGCCTCCCGTGTTCGGGGACGACAATCACTTCACGGAGGCGGGACTCGCGGCGCGCTACCGGCTGCGCTGGGGCGAGGCGCTCACCACCGTGTCGGCCTCGGGCGCAATCCGTCGACAGCTCGGTGTGGGCGCGACGTGGAACAACCGCCACTGGGCCGCGGAGCTGGCGCAGGTGTCGCCCAAGATTCTGGGGGGCCGCTTCGTCGCGCGCGGCCTGCTGGATGTGAACCTCGATGACCTGTTCGACCGAATCACGCTGCTGGGCGGTGGCAACGGGCTTCGAGGCGCACCGGCGGACGAGTACTCCGGCAAGCGGATGCTGCTGGTGAACGTGGAGTACCGCACCGCGCCCGTCGTCATCAAAACGGTGCACGTGGGCGGGGTGCTCTTCCTGGACTCGGGCAGCGCGTTCAACGACAGGCCGGACATGGTGACGTCGGTGGGCGTGGGCCTGCGCGTGCTGTTCCCCCAGTTCAACGTCGTGCCCTTCCGGCTCGACTTCGGCTACGTGCTCAACGGGGACCGTCCTCCCATCGGCAGTCGCTTCTCGCTCGCCGGTGGACAGGTGACGGACCTGAGGCCGAGCTTCCTCGACTCGCCGCTGTAGGCGTGGCGACTCACGGAGGCTCGACGCGCAGCAGCTCCCGGAACAGCACCTCCGCCGCGTCGCGGAACAACTCCCCCGACGCGAGCAACCCGCCGCAGTGATGCGGCTCGCGCGCCAGCGTCAGCGCCACCGTGCGCTTCAGCACCGCGTCCCAGAAGGGCTCGGAGCCCTCCGGCAGCAGGAACTCGCGGATGATGGCGCGAGGCCACGGAATCACCGTCGTCGGGTCCGCGTCGCTCAGCGACGTGAAGCAATCCAGGTCGATGTCGAGCAACACCTGGTCCGCGCGCTCCAGCACCTCCCGCACCGCGTCACCAGGCGCGGGGTGATTCCAGGCCTCGGAGGCCCGGTCCACGGTGGGCACCGCCACCAGCCGGTGCGCACGGCCCCTCGTGTCCACATAGGTGTCGCCCGCGAACGAACCCCGGGGCCGCGTCCGGGCAATCAGCAGGGCATCGCCCACCAGCCCCGCCTCCATCGCCGCGAGGATGTGGTCGTAGTTGCGCACGTCCAGCGACCACCGGGCGTGCTCGTCCAGCGCGCGCAGTCCGGCAGAGCGGTCCGGCACCTTCCCGGGCTCTCTCGGCACCACCACGTCCAGGTGCCTGTCGAGCGTCACCAGGAGGGCAGGGGAGCCCGCCTCCCCGAGCGCGCACGCCCACGAGGGGAGGGCCAGCCGATGGGGGTCGAAGACATAGGCGTCCGTGGGGCCTCGCCCGCCTCCCAGCCCCAGGCGGATGATGCCCGCCAGCCTCAGGTGCCGCAGGGCGTCGTCTTCGGTCTCCATCCCTCGGGAATCCTCACGTCGGTTGTGGGTTTGCTCAGCTTGCGCGGCGGCCGAGTGTAGGCTTCCCCGCACCTTTCCGTGAAAGGAGCCCCGCCACCGGCGGGATTTCGACGACCCATGCGCCAGGTACTCACCGCCGCGCTCCTCTTCGTGAGCACGTCCGCACTCGCCCAGGAGATGAAGCCCCTACCCATGTCCCAGACGGAGCGGAAGCAAGACACCTTCCTGCGGCAGCTCACGGAGACTCGCAACTTCTCGAGCGGCCGCCCGGTCAGCGTGCGCGTCACGCCAGACGAGAAGCAGGTCCTCTTCCTTCGCACCCAGGCCACCTCCAACGTGCAGACGCTCTACGCGTTCGACGTGGAGTCCGGCCAGACGAAGGAGGTCCTCACCCCCGAGGCCATTCTCAAGGGGACCGACGAGACGCTCACCCCCGAGGAGAAGGCCCGCCGCGAGCGCATGCGCGTCAGCGCCCGAGGCTTCACCTCGTATCAAATCTCCGATGACGGCACGCGACTGCTCGTCCCCCTGTCCGGCCGCCTCTACGTGGTGGAGCGCGCCAGCGGCAAGGTGACGGAGCTGAAGACGGGCCCCGGTGTCCTGGATCCGCGCTTCTCCCTGGACGGCAAGCAGGTGGCCTACGTCCGGGAGAATGACGTCTACCGAATCGACATCGCCGCCAACAAGGAGCAGCGAGTCACCAAGGGCGGCACCGACACGAAGACGCACGGCGTGGCCGAGTTCGTCGCCCAGGAGGAGATGAGCCGCTTCTCCGGTTACTGGTGGAGCCCCGACGCGAAGTCGGTGGCCTACACCGAGTCCGACACCGCCGAGGTGGAGAAGCTCACCATCGTCGACGTGATGCACCCCGAGCGCGGCGGCGAAATCTTCGCCTACCCCCGCCCCGGCAAGCCCAACGCCAAGGTGCGCCTGGGCGTCACCCCCGTCACCGGCGGCAAGACGACGTGGGTCCAGTGGGATTCGGCCAGGTACCCGTACCTGGCCACCGTGACGTGGCCCAAGGGCGCTCCGCTCACCATCCTGGTGCAGAACCGGGTGCAGACCGAGCAGCAACTCCTCGCGGTGGACCCCGCCACGGGCAAGACGCGCGAGCTGCTGGTGGAGAAGGATTCGGCCTGGCTCAACCTGGAGCAGGACTTCCCGCTGTGGCTGGAGGATGGCAGCGGCTTCCTCTGGTACACCGAGCGCAACGGCGGCCCCGAGGTGGAGCAGCGCAAGGCGGACGGCTCGCTGGAGCGCAGCGTGGTGAAGCCGGACGCGGGCTTCCGCAACCTGTCCCGCTTCGTCCAGAAGGACCGCACCCTCTACTTCAACGGCGGCCCCAACCCCACGCAGAGCGCCCTGTGGCGCGTGAAGGCGGGCGGCGCGCCCGAGCGCGTGACGGGCAACAAGGAAGGACTCGAGGGCGGCTCCGCCTCCCGCGACGGCAACGTGCTCGTCGTCAACGACTCCAGCCTGAAGGCCATGAGCCGCACCCAGGTGCTGCGCGCGGATGGGAAGAAGCTGGGCGAGCTGCCCGAGGTGGCGCAGGAGCCGCCCTTCATCCCCAACACCGAGGTGCGGCAGGTGGGCCCCAAGCGCTTCTGGGCCTCCATCACCCGCCCGCGCGACTTCAAGCCGGGCAAGAAGCTGCCCGTCATCGTCGAAGTGTACGGCGGCCCCACCACCACCGTCGTCCACCACAGCATGGCGGCGCACCTGCTGCCGCAGTGGATGGCGGACCACGGCTTCATCGTCGTGAAGTTCGACGGGCGCGGCACCCCGCTGCGCGGCGCCGCCTGGGAGCGCGAGGTGAAGTACGACTTCGCCACCATCACCATTGAAGACCAGGCCGCCGCCATCCAGGAGCTGGCCAAGGAGCTGCCGGAAATCGACATCAACCGCGTGGGCATTGAAGGCTGGAGCTTCGGCGGCTACATGGCCGCGCTCGCCGCCCTCAAGCGCCCGGATGTCTTCAAGGCCGCGGTGGCTGGCGCCCCGGTGGTGGACTGGCTCGACTACGACACCCACTACACCGAGCGCTACCTGGGCCTGCCCCAGGAGCACCCGGAGGCGTACGAGGCGAGCTCGCTGCTCACCTACGCCAAGACAGACAAGCCCATTGGCAAGCTGCTGCTCATCCACGGCACCGCGGATGACAACGTGTACTTCTTCCACACGCTCAAGCTCAGCGATGCGCTCTTCCGCGCCGGCAAGCCCCACGAGCTGCTGCCGCTCAGCGGCCTGACGCACATGGTGCCGGACCCGCTGGTGAAGGAGCGCCAGTGGGAGCGCGTCATGGACCACTTCAAGAAGAACCTGTGATGTGATTGCGGGCTCCGGGCGTTCGCGCCCGGGGCCTGTCCGTACCCCGCAAAAGCAAGAGGCCCGGTTCCCTCAACTCCAGGGGCGGGCCTCCGTTCATCGGCCCCCCGCGGGAAGGGCCAGGACCTACGACGACGCTTCAGCCCGCGCGAACGTTCTGCGCCTGCAGGCCCTTGGGGCCGCGCGTCACCTCGAACTCCACCTTCTGACCCTCGGCGAGGGTGCGGAAGCCATCCATGTTGATGGCGGTGTGGTGGCAGAAAACGTCCTCACCTCCGCCGTCCTGGGTGATGAAGCCGAAGCCCTTCGCGTCGTTGAACCACTTCACGGTACCGGTTGCCATTGCACTTCCTTCAGTCTCGCGGGGCGACGTTGTGAGAGCCGCCCGTTCTTCCCGCCCCCCGACGACCGGGAGACAATGTCCAGTTGTAGTGAAACGCCTGCCTGGAAGTCCAGCCAGCGACCTGGAATGCCCGAGTTGCACTGAGCTCGGGCCTCCCTGGTAAGTCGCGGCGCGGCGCGTCACCTACAACTCAGACGTCGAGGAGAAGGCGCTCCGGGTCCTCGATGCACTCCTTCACGCGCACGAGGAACTGGACGGCCTCGCGGCCATCGATGAGCCGGTGGTCGTAGGTGAGTGCGACATACATGATGGGGCGGATGACAATCTGCCCGTCGCGGACGACGGCGCGGTCGACGATGTTGTGCATGCCCAGGATGCCCGTCTGCGGCGGGTTGATGATGGGCGTGGACAGCATGGAACCGAAGATGCCGCCGTTGGTGATGGTGAAGGTGCCGCCCTGGAGGTCGGACAGGCCCAGCTTGTCATTGCGAGCCCGGGTGCCCAGGTCCGCGACGCCCTTCTCCAGCTCCGCCAAAGACAGCTTGTCCGCGTTGCGCAGCACGGGGACGACGAGGCCGCGGCTGCCGCTCACCGCCACGCCGATGTCGTAGTAGTGCTTGAAGATGACGTCTTCGCCGTCAATCTCCGCGTTGACCTGCGGGAAGGCCTTGAGGGCTTCGATTGACGCGCGGACGAAGAAGCTCATGAAGCCCAGCTTCACGCCGTGCTTCGCCTGGAACTTCTCGTTGTACTTCTTGCGCAGCGCCATCACCTCGCCCATGTCCACCTCGTTGAAGGTGGTGAGCAGGGCGGCGTTGGACTGGGCCTGGATGAGGCGCTCCGCCACGCGCTTGCGCAGGGGCGTCATGCGGACGCGCTCCTCGCGGGCGGCGTTGGGGCGGGGGC
>NZ_JABXEM010000170.1:0-25236 GCF_013372595.1 Myxococcus sp. AM011 | reverse complement strand
GGTGGGGGATTTGTCGATGACGCAGCGGCTGTCGCCAGTGCGGGTGCATTCGCTGACGGGTGTGCTCGGCGTTGCCGCCGGAGGAGGGCAGCACTCCGTGGCGATGCTGGTCGATGGCACTGTCAGCACCTGGGGCAACAACATCGATGGTCAGTTGGGGGATGGCTCACGAATCCTCAGCACGGCGCCCACCTGGACGGCTGGAATGGTCACTCGCGTGGAGCTCGCAGCGGGGAGGAGTCACTCATTGGCGCTGAAGCCGGATGGCACCCTGTGGGTCTGGGGCGCCAATGCCTTGGGGCAACTGGGTGACGACACGCTGACCGCCCAGGCCGCACCGGTCCAGGTGTATGTGCATGGCGGGGTTCAGTCGGTCGCGGCGGGAGGGGATTTCTCCCTCTGCTTGAGTCTCTGGGGCGGTGTCTTTGCCTGGGGCGACAACGCCCACGGGCAAGCGGCGAATGGGCGGAGCTCCCCGCAAGTCTATCCTCAAGAGGTGATGGGGCTGTGGGACGTCGTGAGCATCTCAGCGGGTGACTCGCATGCGCTCGTGGTGAAGGCGGATGGGACGGTGTGGTCCTGGGGCTCCAATGCGTCCGGGCAACTGGGCGATGGCGGCACGACTTCTCGCTTTGAGCCTGTCCAGGTCCCAGGGCTCACCGGTGTCGTCGCGGTGTCCGGTGGCAAGGCCCATTCCCTGGCGCTCAAGCGGGACGGCACCGTGTGGGCATGGGGGAGCAACACGCAGGGACAGCTCGGCGATGGCACGACGACGCAGCGCCTGCTCCCCGTGGCCGTGCAGGGACTGACGGGGGTGGTCTCCCTCTCCTCCAAATCCATGCACTCGCTGGCCCTGCGGATGGATGGCACCGTCTGGGCCTGGGGCTCGAACGAGGTGGGGCAACTCGGAGATGGCACCACCACCTCTCGCCTGGTGCCCACGCGCGTCACGGGTCTCTCGGATGTGGTCGCCATCAGCGCGGGCGTCGCGCAGTCCGCCGCGACACAGGTGGACGGCACCGTCTGGACGTGGGGCTCCAATGTCGCCGGCCAGCTCGGGAATGGCTCGACGACGCAACGTCTGGTGCCCGGGCTCGTCGTGGGCCTGTCGAACGTCACGTCACTCGCCTCGGGAGAGGCTCACTTCCTCGCGGTCAGGGACGACAACACCTTGTGGGCCTGGGGTTCGGCCTCCTCGGGGCAGGTGGGCGACGGCGTCTCCGCCATGCATCCGACGCCCACGCGAACGGTGTTCGGTCCGACGAAGGTCGCCATCGCGAGCCGGCGGCACTCGCTGGCGATGAGCGGCGACGGCAAGGTGTGGAGTTGGGGCGCCAATACGCCCTCTGGACTCCTGGGAGATGGCACGACGGTTTCGAGCGTGTGGCCTGTCGCCGTCAGCGGACTTTCGAATGTGCTGAGCCTGGATGTGGGGCTCCAGCACTCGCTGGCGCTCCGCGCGGGTGGCACCGTCTGGGCTTGGGGCAACAACGGTTCGGGACAACTGGGGCAGGGGCCGGGTGGTGCGCCCGTGCACCTCACACCCGTCGCGATTCCTGGGCTGGCGGGCGTGGTGGCTGTCGCCGCGGGGGAGGCCCACTCCTTCGCATTGAAGGTGGATGGCACTGTCTGGGCATGGGGGGACAACACGAACGGATGGCTTGGCGATGGGACGTCCTTGAACGTGCGGCACTCGCCCGTGTTGGTGGCCAACCTCTCCGACGTCGTGGCCATCTCCGCCCGGAAGAACCATGCCCTGGCGCTCGAGGCGGACGGCACCGTCTGGAGTTGGGGCGTCAATTCCCACGGACAGTTGGGAGATGGCACGACCACGAACCGCCGGACTCCCGTGCAGGTGGCCGGCCTGACGGATGTGATTGCCATCGACACCGGAGATGACTTCTCGCTGGCCAGGACCACGAATGGCGTGGTGTGGGCGTGGGGAAGGAACGATGAGGGGCAACTGGGAGATACCGGGGGGGATGACCCGCTTCCCTCCTCGGTGTCCTGGACAAGAGGCTCCATCGCCATGGCGGCGGGGGCTCGCCATGTCCTCGCCCTGAGCGTGTCGGGTTCCGTGCTGGCCTGGGGTGGCAATGATGCGGGGCAGGTGGGTGATGGGACGAATGTCTCGCGGCGCTGGCCGGAGGTCGTGCAAGGACTCACTCCGGCGGTGTCAGTGATTGCGGGAGACCGCCACTCCCTGGTGGTGCTGGAGGACCGCCAGCTCTGGGGCTGGGGGAGCGACGCCGACGGACAACTGGGCACTGGAGCGGTGTCGTACCGGAGCTTGCCCGTGAACGTCTGGTGATGCCGTCGTGATGAAGGTGGCCGGGGGCGCCGTGCGCTCCCGGCCATCTGTCGGGAATCGTATGGTTCAATCGCCTTGCGATGCAATCAATGTCATACATGACAGAGGCATGATGGTGTTGACATGTCGCGATATGCCCCGCATAAGGTTGGCTGCAATTGCAGCCCTACCCAGTGGAGCGGCCCATGGGTGCGACATATGCGAATCCCCTGGAGTTGGACGGACGAGAGCTTCGCCCCACGCGGCTCCTCCTCACCGGGGGAACGGGCTTCCTGGGAAGCCACTTCCTCCTCTGGCGGTTGAGGGCGGGCGGGCGGCTCTTCGTACTGGTTCGTGGCACGTCGCCGGAGCACGCGCGCGAACGACTCCTGGAGTCACTTTCAGAGGCCGCGGCTTCGTATGACGTCCCCGTTCCGCTCGAGGCCGTCGAAAAGAATGTCATCTGCCTGGTCGGTGACATCACCCTCCCGCTGTGTGGCCTCTCGCCCGAGGACCTGGAGCGGCTGGAGGAGGCGCGACTGGAGGAGGTGTGGCATTCCGCGGCCAGCCTCGCGTATGAGAACCGCCACCGCGACAAAATCCATGCACACAATTGCATTGGGACCAGAAACATCCTGGAGGTCGCGCGGAAGGTAGGGGCCGTGAGGTTTGTCTATGTCTCCACCGCCTACACCGCGGGCACCCGGCGTGGAGTGATTCCCGAGCAACTGCATCCGGAACCCAC
The DNA here is from genome assembly GCF_013372595.1 of Myxococcus sp. AM011. Classification (NCBI taxonomy): domain Bacteria; kingdom Pseudomonadati; phylum Myxococcota; class Myxococcia; order Myxococcales; family Myxococcaceae; genus Myxococcus; species Myxococcus sp. AM011. Next base: position 22,201 of record NZ_JABXEM010000170.1, on the reverse strand, counting down.
GGGTGGTGCCTCGGATTTCAACAACTACTACGAGGAGAGCAAGGCGCAGGCGGAGCGCGAGGTCTCTCATGCCTGCGAGGCCGCCGGTCGCGCCTACAGCATCGTCCGCCCCTCGGTCATCATCGGCCCCAGCGCGAGCCGACGCAGCGGGGGGACGCGGTTCGGAATCTATGGTTTCGTGCGGGAGCTTTACCGGCTGCGCCGGGAGCTGGCGCAAGTCACGGACCCGTTGCGGCTGCTGGGGCATGAGGGCGCGGGCGTCAACATGGTGCCCGTGGACCATGTGGTGCTGGACATGCTCCGGCTGAGCGCCACCGGGTTCGAGGGCGGGCCGGTGCATCACCTGGTGGGCCCGGTGGAGCTTCCGGCGGTGGGAATGGTCGACCGGATGTCCCATGCGCTCCGGCTTTCCATCCTCAGCTTCACCACCCATCGTGAGACGGAGGCATCGCCCATTGAGCAGCTCTTCGATTTGCGTGGGGCCTTCTACGCCAGCTACGGGCTGAACCCGAAGCGGTTCGCCCGCGCCCTTCCTCCACATCCGCCGCTCACCCTCGCCGACCTGGATGTCTACCTGTCGAGCTACCTCGCGGAGCTGGCGCGGGAGAGAGAGGGGCAGGTGTTCACACCGGTGCAGGTGCGCGCGTCGGATGGGGCGGAGGTGTGTGCCTTCACGCGAGGCGACCCCACGCACCCCGTGCTGGTCCTCTGCAACGCCTACGCGATGCCCGAGGAGTTCCTGGCGCCGCTCGCACAGCGGCTGGCCGAGAAATGGCGGGTGGTGACGTGGAACACCCGCTGGCTGCCCACTCCGACGCCGGACTTCAATCCCTCCCGCTGTGACTCCAGCGTCCATGTGGCGGACCTGGTCGCCGTGCTGGACAGGCTGGGAATCTCCCGGGTGGAGACGGTGGTGGGCTGGAGCAGTGGCGCGCAGGTGGCGCTCCGCGCGCTGGCCGAGCACCCCGAGCGCTTCGCGAGCGGCGTGCTGCTCAACGGGACGGTGTCGCTTCCGGCGACCCCGGACCACCCGATGACGTCCTTCGAGAAGAACCTCCGCCAGCTCTTCCCCCAGATTGCCGTCAACCCTCGGGTGGCGGAGCGCTACTGCAAGCTGATTTTCGGAGGCGCCCCCGGAGCCGAGGCGCCGCACAGCGAGGACCGGAAGGTGGTGGCCAGCGTCCTCACCTCCACGGACCCCCACCTGCTCTACATGACCAGCGTGCCGTTCCGCACGCCGTCCAGTCTGTTCCGGTACGCGAACATGGTCTGCGCGCTCTTCCGCGAGCGGGAGGACGCCTGGACGTCCTCCGTGAAGCAGCCCGTGCTCGTCTTTGGAGGTGGCTCGGATGCCATCTCGCACCCGGACCAGGTGGCGCTCCTGGCCTCCCGGCTCGTCGGCGCGAGGACGGTGCTCCAGCCGGACGCGGACCACTTCTCCCATTTCTATGACGAAGGGATCGCCGCCATGATTGAGGACTTCGCCCAGCACGCGCCCTCCGCGGCGCTTCCCGTGCAGCCCGCCGAGGATGGTTTCGCGCGCACCCTGGATCGGCTCATCCACCTCTCCAACGCGGACACCTCCAATCCCTTTCGGGAGCTGGTCTGGGAGAAGTCGCTGCCCGAGGACCAGCCCTGGATGAGTCCGGAGCTGCTCTCCGTCCATGGCACGCCCTGGGCCGAGAAGCTGACGCCCGAGCAGCTCCTGCGGCTCAGCAAATGGGAGTGCATCAACTTCTTCAGCCTGAACGTGACGGGCATCCGCGAGCTGCTCACGGAGATGATCAGCCGGATCCACACCCCGGGCTACGAGGTGTCCTCCGAATACCTCCACCACCTGGTGCTCGAGGAGAATGAGCACATGTGGTACTTCTCGCGGTTCTGCCTGACGTACGGCGGAAAGATATACAAGGACCGCCGCATCCGTTACGACACCTTCCCCGAGACGGACATCAAGGAGTTCCTGGCCTTCGCCACGGTGCTGGTGTTCGAGGAGATTGTCGACGGCTACAACAGCCACATGGCGAAGGACGCGCGTCTGCCTCCCTTCGTGCGTGAAATCAACCGGCTGCACCACTCGGATGAGACACGCCACATCAGCTACGGGCGGTTGAACATCGAGCGGCTCCACCAGGGGCTGCGGGCGAAGCATGGGGTCGAGCGGCTTCGGGACGTGGAGCGCGCGCTCAAGCGCTTCATGCTCACGTCGATGCAGAAGCTCTACAATCCGGACATCTACAAGGACGTGGGCCTGCCCGAGCCGCTGAAGGTTCGCAACGAGCTTTTGGCCCATCCCGAGCGCGTGGCCTTCAACGAGCGCATCCTCTCGAAGACCACGAGGTTCATGGTGAAGAAGGAGATCTTCACCGACGACCGTCTGTCCTGACCTGTCTGGGAGAGACACGCATGACGCCCCGTCACCTCTGCGGTTTGCTGGAAGAAGCCGAGCGCCATCATGGCGACCGCCTGTTCTTGTCTGACGAACGGGTCTCCTTCACCTATGCGCAGCTCGGCACGGCCACCCGGCGCCTGGGTGGCTGGCTTTCGCGCCAGGGCTTCCGGCGTGGAGACAGGGCCGTCATCCTCACCCGCAACCGCGCGGAGGTGGCCCTGGCCGCGTTCGCGACGGCGCGGCTGGGAGGCATCTTCGCGGTGCTGCATGGTGCGATTCGCGAGCCGGGCTTGCGGAGGATCCTGGAGCAGGTGACGCCCGCGGTGGCCTTCCTGGATGAGTCCACCGCGCACCTCGCGCCAGCCTTCGCCGACGTGCCCATCGTCTGGGTGGGAGAGGGCTCGGGGCCCGTCTCGGCACCTCGGTTGTCGCGAATCGTGGACAGCGAGCCGGTGGAGTGTCCGCCCTTCGCGGGTGTGGACGTGGATCCAGTCTGCCTCATCTACACGTCCGGCTCCACGGGAGCGCCGCGAGGCGTGACGCTCAGCCACGACAACATCCTCTTCGTGGTGGACGCCATCCAGGCGCGGCTCCAGTACCGCACCGAGGACGTGGTGGGCGTCTTCCTGCCGCTCTCCTTCGACTACGGCCTGTATCAGGTGTTCCTCGCCGCGCAGGTGGGGGCGGGCGTGTTCGTCGGGAGCGCGGAGCTGGCCGGGCCGGCGCTGGTCACCACGCTGGAGCGACAGCGAGTCACGGTGCTGCCCGGTGTGCCCACGTTGTTCGCCGCGTTGCTCAAGCTGCTCGGTCGGAGTGGGGCGGGCGCGCTCCGCTTGAGGGCGCTCACCAACACGGGGGCGCATCTGCCGGCCAGCCACGTGGAGCAGCTCCGGCGTCAGCTGCCCGGGGTCTCGGTGTTCCCCATGTATGGGCTGACCGAGTGCAAGCGCGTCTCCATCCTGCTGCCCGAGGAGCTGGAGGCGCACCCGGGCTCGGTGGGACGCGCGTTGCCCGGCACGGAGGCGATGATTCTGGACGAGCGGGGCCAGGTGCTGCCGCCAGGAGAAGTGGGAGAGCTGGTCATCCAGGGGCGCCACGTCGCGCTCGGGTACTGGCGGGCGCCGGAGGAGACCGCGCTGCGCTATCGCACGCACCCGCGTGGACTGGGCCGCGTGCTGTACTCAGGTGACCTCTTCCGGATGGACGCGGAGGGCTTCCTCCAGTTCGTGGGGCGCCGGGACTTCCTCCTCAAGCGCCGCGGCTTCCGGATGCACCCGCTGGAAATCGAGGAGGTGGCCTGCGGGCTGCCCGGTGTCGCCGAGGCGGGCGTGGTGCAGGAGGCCCAGGCCGACCGGCTGCACCTGTTCGTCACGTCCACTCCTGGCGCGCCGCCACCGCGCGAGGCCGGGCTGCTCGACGCGCTCTCCAGTCGACTGGAGTCCTACAAAGTCCCGGACCAGGTGCACTGGGTGCCGGAGCTGCCGAGGACGGCCAACGGCAAGCTGGACCGGGCAGCCCTCGCGAGCTGGATTGTGGCGGGAGGACAGTCATGAGCGCGCCGATGAGTCCTCCGCTGCTGGCCCGGGCCGCGGCCTGGTTGGAGGCCTACGGCTCGCCGCTCTATGTCTATGATTTGGGGGACGTGGAGCGGCGCACGCGCGAGCTCTTGTCCGTCCTGCCCGAGGGCAGCCGGTTGTTGTTCTCGCTCAAGGCCAATCCGCTTCCGGTGATGGCGGAGGCGCTCTGCCGGCTCGGCTGCGACGCGGAGGTGTCTTCGCCCGGAGAGCTGGCGGTGGCGATGGCCGCCGGCTTTCCACCGGAGCGGGTGCTCTACTCCGGCCCGGGCAAGAGCACCGAGGAGGTGCGCGGGGCGCTCAGCGCTGGCGTGACGCGCTTCTCCGCCGAGTCGTGGACGGACCTGGAGCGCATCGACCGGGCCGCGCGCGCCGCTCGGCTTCGCGCCCGGGTCCTCCTGCGCGTCAACCCGGAGGCGCCTCCCGTGGCGCGGCTGGCGATGAGTGGCGTGAGCAGCCAGTTCGGGCTCGACGAGGCGGAGTGGCGCGAGGGTCGCGCGCGTGTGGCGGCGCTCGGCGGCGTCGAGCTGCTGGGCGTGCACGTCTACCAGGGAACTCAGCTCGCGGACGTGCCGGCGCTGCTCTCCGCGCTGCGGGTGGCGCTCGAGGTGGGAGAGTCGCTCTCCCATGCGTTCGAGCTTCCCTTCCAGGTGTTGGACCTGGGCGGAGGTTTCCCCTGGCCCTTCGCCACGTCCGGCGTGGGGCCCGAACTGGAGTCCCTGCGCGAGCCGCTCGCCCGGCTGGCCTCGGAGCGGAAGAGGACCGCGTCGGCCGCGCTGTGGTTCGAGTCGGGCCGCAGGCTCTGCGGCTCCTCGGGCACGCTGTGGTCCACGGTGATGGATGTGAAGCGCTCGAAGGGCAAGCAGTACGTCGTCCTCGACAGCGGCATCCACCACCTGGGGGGCATGTCGGGCCTGGGGCGGGTTCCGCTGGTCGGCATCGGCGTCGTCCAGGCCGGAGCGGAGGCCGGGTCTGGGGTGCTCGAGGAGGTCAACGTGGTGGGGCCGTTGTGCACGCCGCTGGACTGCTTCGCTCGCAACGTCAGGCTCCCGCCGCTTCGGGTGGGCGACCGGGTCTTCGTGCCCAACGTCGGGGCCTATGGCGCCACGGCGAGCCTCACGGGGTTCTTGAGCCGACCGCCGCCGCTGGAGCTGGTCCATCGGGACGGCGAGGTCATCGCGGTGCACCGGCTGCGCTGGGGGCACGAGCTCCACACGCGTCTGCCCATCCAGGGGTCGCTTTCGTCGGAGGAGACACGATGAATACGGACGAGGTGAGGACCAGACTCATCGAGGTGATTCGCGAGTTCCTTCCCCGCGTGGCTCCGGACGAGCCGGTGGAGATGGCGCGCCCCTGCAACGAGATGGGGCTCGACTCGATGAACGCCATCAACCTGATGCTCGCGCTCGAAGGAGCCTTCGAGATTTCCTTCCCGGACGCGCTCCTCACCGCGGAGACATTCCACTCTCCCGCGAGCCTGGAGACCATCGTCCATCGACTGCGCGGCGCCGCGCGGTGAGTTCGCTCCGCGCCGTCCCGGAGAAGGTGGACCCGGTGCCGCCGGTGAAGGAGGCGGCCCCCTCCTCACCGGCGCGCCCGGCCGTGGCGCGCGAGCAGCGGGTCTCCGCCGCCGTCCAGCGCTGGCGCAAGCGCGAGGAGCTGGACGCGAGAATCCAGGCGGCCAAGGCGCTGGGCAAGGAACTCCGCGCTCGTTCGTGGGAGACCCCGCCCACGCCTCACCAACGCGAGGCGGAGGAGCACCGCGCCAGCGTCGGCCGGACGCTGCTCCAACTGGGCGTCTGGATTTCCGGTGCCCTGTGGTTGCTGGTGCGAATCGCCGCGGACGTACTCCGCCGCCGGGACTCCATCCAGTCCCGGGGCCAGCACCTGCGGCGGCTGATTGAGCGAGCGGGCGGGACGTGGATCAAACTGGGCCAGCAGATGGCCATCCGCGTGGACCTGCTCCCGTATCCGGTGGCGCAGGAGCTGGAGAAGATGCTCGACGCCGCGCCGCCGATTCCCTTCTCCGAGGTGCGGCAGCTCGTGGAGCGCTCCCTCCAGCGGCCGATAGCGGAGGTGTTCTCCGAACTGGGCGCGGAGCCCGTGGGCTCGGGCTCCGTCGCCTGTGTCTATCGAGGGGTGCTGCGTGGCGGTGAGGAGGTCGCCGTGAAGGTCCGCCGGCCCGGGGTCGGCTCGCTCTTCGCCGCGGACATGCGCGCGCTGGGGTGGATTCTCGGCCTGGCGGAGCTGTGGTTCGTTCCTCCTGGCTACTCGCGCCAGCTGCTCCACGAGCTCAGCACCATGCTCTATGAGGAGCTCGATTTCGTCCGGGAGGCTCGCTACACGGAGCTGTTCCAGGACCGGATGGACAAGCTGGGCCAGCGCTTCGTCCGCTCGCCCCGCGTGTACGGAGACCTGTCCAACCACGAGGTCCTCGTCACCGAGTTCGTCTCCGGCGTCTGGCTCAAGGACCTCATCTCCACGGCCGAGCGCAAGGACGAGTCGGGCCTGGCGTCGCTGGCCACGCTGGGAATCGTGCCCCGCAAGGTGGCCCGCAGGCTGCTCAAGATTGCCCGCCTCTGTGCGCAGGAGGGGCTCTTCTTCCACGCGGACCTCCACCCGGCCAATGTCATGGTCCAACCGGACAGCCGGCTGGTGCTCATCGACTTCGGCTCCTGTGGTGCCTTCACCGCGCGCGAGCGCCGCGTGTGGCGAGAAATCGCGGACGCCCAGGCGAACGAGGACGTGGGGCGGATGGTGTCTGCCGTGCTCGCGCTGCTCGAGCCGCTGCCCGCGGTGGACGTGGAGGAGTTCTCCCGCAAGCTGGAGAGCATCTTCTGGCAGGACCTCTACGCGAACAAGAGCCGCACCTCGCGCTGGTGGGAGCGCACCTCCGCCAACCTCTGGATTGGGTTCTTCAAGCTGGCCCAGGAGTACAGGGTCCCGATGAACCTCAACACCTTGCGGATGATTCGCTCCACCATGCTCTCCGACAGTCTGGCGGCCCGGCTGGAACCCCGCATAGACCATTACCGGGAGTACCGCCGGTACGAGGTCCAGCTCGGGCGCCGGATGCGACAGCGATTGAACCGGAAACTGGACAGTCTGTCCGAGGACCGCTCGTTCATCCGCTACGAACAGGTCTACGACGCAGCTGTGGCTGGCTTCTACCGTCTCCAACGCTTCCTCGACTCCTCGACCTATCGGTTCGCGGTGACGGAGCGGACCTTCTCTTTCGCTGTGTCCCAGGCATTGCGCGCGGGGAGCTGGTTGTTGTTGGGAGCGTTGGCGGTTCGCGTGGGCGCGGCGGTGGTGGCGGTCGTCAGGCGAGGGGAGCGTGCGGGCGAGGCCTTCACCACGGAGGTGCTCTCAGGTCATGCCTGGAGCCAGTTGCTGCTCAGCCCGCTGTTCCTGGGGGCCGTGCTGGTCGCGGTGGCGGTGACACTGCGGGGCATCAGCTTCCGACTGTCGGACAAGGACCGCGAAGCGGGCTCACGCACCGCGCTTTGAAAGGAGAACACGGAATGACAATCGAAACCCTGAACAGCATCAGCTCCATTCCCGTCGTCATCGACATGGGCAAGCAGCGGCGCAAGAAGCTCAAGGCCCTCAAGCGAGGCCAGGGCGCGCTGATGCTCGAGGTGGGCGAAGCCTTGAACGAGGTCCGGGAGAGGCTGGGGGAGGAGGTCCTCGGCAAGCATCTCGTGCCGGTGGTCCTCATCTACCAGCGGCAGCCCAAGAAGAAGCGGCGCGGCGGGCTGTCGCTGCCATTCGTCCCGCCCTTCATGCCGTGAAACCCCCGCAGTGGACTCGAGGAGACGAGACGATGAGCATTCAAGGCAAGGATGTGACCACCGAGACGCAAGTCCGGGTGGATGGCCACAGCGGGCAGGTGATGGCCACGGAAGTGGTCATCGAGCGCGACCTCTCGGTGGGCAAGAGGAAGCGCAAGACGAGCAAGGGGCTGAAGAACCTGGACAAGGCGCACGACAACGTGAGTCGTGCGATGGAGAACCTGTCCGCGTCCGTCTCGGATGGGTTGAAGACCTACCGCCGGGAGCAGAAGGCCTCGGCGGAGCGGAAGAAGGACGGCGCCCTGCGGGACTTGATGAAGAACTCCGGCAAGGCGATGAGCGACTCCCTGAAGACCTTGAGCAAGGTGCCGCGCGACCTCACCCGGACGATTGACAGCAAGCGCAATCGCAAGCAGGTGCGGGCCATCGCGAAGTTCATCGCGGGGCCCCTGGGACGCTAGCGCGGCCCTCGTAGGGGACTACACCTGCCGCGCGGACTGAAGCCCCGCGGCGGGGTGGGCGCTCACCCGGGCTTCCGTCTGGTGGAGGAAGTCCCGGACCACGGCCACCGTCTTGTGCGGGTCTTCTTCCATGGGCACATGCCCCAGTCCTTCCATCATCACCAGGCGGGACTGGGGGATGCGCGCGTGGAACCGCCGCGCGTACTTGGGGAGGATCCACTCATCGCGGCTGCCCCAGAGGATGAGCGTGGGGACCTTGATTTCAGACAGCCGCTCCTCGAGCGACGGGTCTGAGTCCTTCTGGGCGAAGCGCCGGCGGGTGGCCTCCCGATTGCCCTCGCGCAGGAGGACGTCCACGTAGAGGTCCACCGTCTCCGGCGTCACCTTCCTCGGGTCGCCATAGGTGCTCTTCACGGTGCGCTTCACCATGAAGCGCGGAGTCGTCCAGCGCACCACGCGGCTCAGCACGGGCGTCTCGTAGAGCCGGAGGGAGAACGGAATCGGCTCTTCGCGCCGCAGGCCGAAGGCGTCCACCAGGATGAGTCGCTCCACGCGTTCGGGGTGGACCACGGTGTAGCGCCAGGCCAGACCGCCGCCCATGGAGTTGCCGCCCAGCGTGAAGCGCTCGAGCCCCAGCGCGCCGACGAAGGCGTCCAGCCAGGAGACCTCCGCCAGGGGCGTGTAGCGGTTCTTCGGGTCCGGTCCGGTGAGGCCCTGCCCGGGCAGGTCCACGGTGATGACCCGGTACTCGCGCGTCAGCGAGTCCATCCAGCCTTCCCAGGTGTGCAGCGACGCGTTGGAGCCGTGAAGCAGCACGAGGAGGGGGCCTTTGCCCTGGTCCCGGTAGTGTGTCCGCAGGCCATCGACGTCGATGAACCGCGATGGCGAGCGTGCACGCCGTGTCTCGACTTCGCTCGCGGGACGGTCTCGTCGAACAGCCAACGCGAGGGCCGCGCCCCCCGCGATACCCAGACCGATCGCCCACTTCGCCGCGCGATTCATGAAGCCTCCGTGCGCGCCCGGACTCGTCACGAGTCCGGCCATGCGCGCGCGGAAGCTAGGTCCCTGGTCTCAGCCGCAGAAGTCGTCGGCGGCCTGTCTGCCCATCCGGGCAAGCATCTCCGCCGCGGTGGGGATGTCGCGAATCAAGCCCGTGGCTCGTCCGACGGGGCCGTGTCCGACGCTGTCGCCACACACACGGTCAGGGCGCCATGAAACTTCATTCGCTCCTCGGTGGCGGCGGCCAGCGGGTCGTCCTCGCGGCGGGACGCGCGCTCCTCCAGTTGCTGCTGGAGGGCACGGATGGTGTCGCCCGGCGGTCAGTTCAACCCACGTGGGATGTTGAACACGGTGGAGCGGTCCGTCTCGTCACCCATCAGACGAACCGCCCTCGCCACGGAGGCCGCGTTGTGGGCCAGCGACTCCTGGCAGGTCCAGGGGAGAGAGCTCCCTCACGCGCGGAAGTTGGAGCCGTTTTCCCAGACGCAAGAGAATCTCGGTGGCTTGCGTGTCCATCGCCTCGAGGATGTCCGCCGCGCGGGGGATGTCGCGAATCAGTCCCGCCACTTGCCCGCATGGGCTGTGGCCAATGGTGTAGTCATTGGCGGCCATGGCGGCGTTGTATTTCTCGCGTTCTTCATCGGCCACGAGCAGGAGCTCGTCTTCATTGCCGGACCAGCGCTCGGTCATCGTGTTCGTGAGGGCCCGGAAGGTGTACCCGGGCGGCCAGGTGATGTCGCGCAGGATGTCGAAGACGTTGGAGCGGTCGGTGTCATCTCCGGTCAATTCGATGGCCCTCGCCTGGGAGTTCTCGTTCACGAGGGCCTCCTGGCTGGCCCACAACCGGGAGCCCACCAGCGCGCCGTCGGCGCCCAGCGCGAGGACCGCCGCCAGCCCGCGCCCGTCGCCGATGCCTCCCGCCGCGAGCAGGAGTGTGTCGGGCGCGCGCCTGGCCAGGATGTCGGCGACCTCCGGGACCAACGTAATCGTCGCGCGGTTGGTCATCCCATGGCCTCCCGCCTCGCTGCTCTGGGCGACGATGACATCCGCGCCCGCCTCGAGCGCCTCGTCGAGCTGGGACAGTCGCTGAATCTGGCAAATCAGTGCCGCGCCCGAGGCCTTGATTTTCGCGGCGTAGGGGCGCGGGTCACCGAAGGACAACATGAAGGCGATGGGCTTGTAGGCCAGCGCCGCGTCGAGGAGCTCGGGTGTCTGGTCGAGCGACCAGGTGATGAGGCCTCCGCCGATGGTGGCGCCGCCGACGAGCGATTGCTGTTGGGCCATCCAGGCCATGTCGCCATAGCCACCGCCCAGCAGGCCCAGACCTCCCGCGCGGCTGACCGCGCCCGCGAGGGCGCCACCGGCCACCAGCGCCATGGGCGCGCACGCAATGGGATACTTCAACTGGAAGCGTTCAGTGAAGCGGGTCTTCATCGGTGCTCCTGGGGAGTGAGCCGTGAAGTTGATAAGCCATTCCCGTCGGAACAGACAAAGGCGCGGACCGGTGTCTGTTGGTTGGCGAATAGACGACGCGAGGCCCGCACCGCGCGGCAATGTCACATCATGCCGCGCTGGAACGCGCTACAGCATCCACCGCCACGACAGTCCGGCGAGCGTGGTGTAGCCCACCACGGAGCGCTCGATGCGCCCCTCGGGCGACAGGAAGAACACCGTGGGAAACATGTTCACCCGCCACGCCTGCTGAAGTGAGTCGTCACCCATGAGCACCGGGTAGTCCACCGCGTGCTCGCGCGTGAAACGCCGCACGGCCTCCTCGTCCTCGTAGGCCAGCGCGACGGAGACGACATGCGCGGAGTCTCCCGCGAGCCGACGCAGCTGGGAGAGGTTGGAGGACTCCGCGCCGCACACGCCGCACCAGGGCGCCCAGAAGGCGAGCACCACGGGCTTGCCGCGCAGCGACGCCAGCGACACCGTCTCTCCGTCCAGGGTGCGCAGCGTGAAGTCCGGCGCTGGAGCACCCGAGCCTGGAAGGTTGCGCGTCTGCCAGGTCGCCACCGCCGTGAAGACGAGCGCGAGCAGTACCAGGTCGACGCCCCACCGCACCCACCAGCGCTGGCGCGCTCGCGCCCAGGCGGCCCGTACGTTTCCCAGCGCTCCGCCTTGCATCCACGTCCTCCACACCGTGCCGCGCGGGCGCCAGGGCCCTCGCGGCACGGAAATCATCCTGCCACCGTCAGGGCCCTTCCGGGGTGGAGGGGCCCTGACGCGGCTCACCTCACGTCAGGAGGGACTGTGCTGCTCATCGGGCTCCCAGGGCGTGGTCCTCACGCTCTCCCCGTCGCCGCGGTGCGCGCGTCCCAGGGCCTTGCTCACCGCGTGGCCCGCGCGCTCCAGGGCCCGGTCCACCGCCCCGGCGAAGCTCGCGTCCACGGCCTCCGCCGCGAGCTGGCCGCCCTGCTCGAGCTGGACAGTCACCTTGGCCACCTTGTCCACGCCACCGCGTGGGCCGTTGATGTCCTCCAAGCGCACCATGACCTCACGAACCCTGTCGGACAGTCTCCCCATCGCGAAGCGCGCGCGGCGCTCCACGTGGTGACGCAGGGTGTCGGTGAGGGTGAAGTGTCGGGCTCGGATTTCGATTCGCATCCTCGGCTCCTTCTGGCCCACCATGGGCCTGTCTCCTATGTGCAGGCGCGGGAGTTTCGGCGCCAATAGGAAAAGCCCCGGAACCCCTTCGAAAAAACGAAGGGTTCCAGGGCGGAATGAGGAGGGACCCGGGGCTGTTGGGCCTTTACGGTCCGCCGCTCTTCGCCGCGGCTGGAGGCGTCTTCGCGGGCGGAGCCACCGGCTTGCTCGCCTCCCCGGCCTCGGGCGTCGCGGGCGCGGCCACGGCCGTCGCGGGCTTGTTCTTCGGCGGCATGGGCACCAGCGGCTTCTCCGGGTCCATCTTCGCGCCGATGCGCACCTGCTGCTCCACCATGCGGGACCAGAGCGAGGCCTTGGTGCTGACCAGCGCGTTGGACTCGAGCACCAGCGTGCGGGTGTCCTGGGCCCGGCGGTAGATGCGCGGCCCCACGTCCGGCTGCGCGGGGTCCGAGTCGCTCACCTGCACCTGCTCCTGCACGCCGACGCCCGCCTCGCTGAAGGACAGCGTGGACGTCAGCTCGAACTTGCGGATGAGCTGGTTGGGCAGCTTGAAGGTCGCCTCGCGCGCCAGCGGGAACCACGCGGCGCCCAGGCACATGCGCTCCGGGCTGGACACCGACTCCGTGAAGAAGCGGTTGCGCCGCAGCGGCATGATGCGCGCGTACCGGCGGCACACGTCGGTGCCATCCGTGGTGCACGCGTCGCCCTCCGCGACGAGGATGTCCGCGCCGCCCACGCGCTCCAGGCGCAGCTTCGCGTTCTTCGGCATGGAGCGCAGCGAGCCCAGCGCCTCCACGCGGAAGCCCTGCTCCGTCGTCTCCACCAGCGCCACCGGCCCGAGGGCCTCGCCGTTGGTGAAGCGCCGCGTAATCACCCACGCCAGCCGCTGGCCGGCCTTGAGCGTCTCCAGCACCAGGTCCTCTTCGGTGAGCTTCGCCGCCGGGGGCAGGGGCAGGGCGTCCGGGCCGGCCTCCACGCAGTCGTCGGCGGTGGGGTCCTGCCACCACACGGGCGCGCCCGCGCAGTCCACCGCGGGTTGGGGCGCCGCGCTGGTGTCCTTGTCATAGCCGTGCAGCAGCAGGGCGAACCAGATGTCCGGCGTGGGGAAGGAGCGCGCGTTGGGGCCCGCCTCGGCGAAGCACATCGCCGGCTTGGGCGCGCTGGCGCAGCCGGCCAGCAGGGACAGGGCGACACCGCAGACCTGAAGCGTTCGTTTCATGGGTTCTCAGGCCTCGGCGAACCGGAGGTCCCAGTCGCCTTCCGGGGTGAGGGCCACGTGCAGCTTGGGGGGCACCGCGCCACCCACCAGGTGCTGCAACAGCTCGCGGGAGAGCACGGGCATCAGCGAGCCCTGGAGGATCTGCTCCATGTTGCGCGCTCCCATCTCCGACTCCGTGCACCGGCGCGCCAGCTCGTCCAGCAGCTCCGGCGCCAGCGTCGTCTCCACGTCGTGGGCCTCGCGCAGCCGGCCCACCAGCTTGTTCAACTTCATCTCCGCGATCTGCCGCATGACGTCGCGCTGCACGGGGCCGAAGGGCACCACCGTCATGCGCGCCAGCAGGGCGGGCTTGAAGTGCTGGCTGAGCGTGGGGCGGATGGCCGTCAGCACCTGCTCAGAGGAGGGCTCCAGGCCGTCCTCGAACATCTTCATCACCCGGTCCGAGCCCAGGTTGCTGGTGAGGATGATGACGGTGTTCTTGAAGTCCACCGCGCGGCCCTCGCCGTCCGTCAGCATGCCCTTGTCGAACACCTGGTAGAAGAGGTTCATCACCTCCAGGTCGGCCTTCTCGCACTCGTCCAGCAGCACGACGGAGTAGGGCCGCTGTCGCACGGCCTCCGTGAGCAGGCCACCCTCGCCATAGCCCACGTAGCCCGGCGGCGAGCCGATGAGCCGGCTCACCGTGTGCTTCTCCTGGAACTCGCTCATGTTGAGCGTCGTCATGAAGCGCTCGCCGCCATAGAGCGACTCGGCCAGCGCCAGCGCCGTCTCCGTCTTGCCCACGCCGCTGGGGCCCACGAAGAGCATCACGCCAATCGGTGCGTCCGGGTTGCGGATGCCCGCCTGGGAGATGCGGATGATTTCGCCCACCTTCTTGAGCGCCGCCTCCTGTCCACGCACGCGGGTGCGCAGCCGGTCCTCCAGGTTCAGCACGGCCTCCAGCATGTCGCCGCGCATCTTCCCCACCGGCACGCCCGTCCAACCCGCGACGACTCGCGCGACGATGTCCGCGTCCACGTCCGAGTGCACCAGCGGAAACTCGCCGCGCGCCGCCGCGAGCGACTTCGCCGCCGCGTCCACGGCTTCCTTGAGCGCCGCGGGCTCGGCGCCCGGGGCCGGCTCTCTCAGCGCCTTGCGAGCGTCCATCAGCGCGACGACGGCAGCGCGCTCCGTCTCCCAACGCGCGTGAAGCGAGGCCCGCGAGTCCTGGGTGGCGCGCAGCTTCGCCTCCGCTTCGGCCAGTGCCTCCCGCGCGTCCTCGCCACCTTCACCGTCGGCCAGATCCCGCTTGAGCGCGTCGCGCTCGCGCTCCAGGCCGGAGATCTCCTGCTCCAGCGCCACCAGCTCCTCGGGTCGCGTGGACAGTTCAATCTTCACGCGGGCAGCCGAGGTGTCGAGCAGGTCCACCGCCTTGTCCGGGAGCTGCCGGCCGGAGATGTACCGGCTGGACAGCCGCACCGCCGCGGTGACGGCCTCGTCGCGGATGGTGACGCCGTGGGAGGCCTCGTACGTGGGCCGCAGGCCGCGCAGCATCAGCTCCGCGTCCGCCTCGCTGGGCTCATCCACCTTCACCGGCTGGAAGCGCCGCTCCAGCGCCGCGTCCTTCTCGAAGTACTTCTTGTACTCGGCCCACGTCGTCGCGGCGATGGTGCGCAGCTCGCCCCGCGCCAGCGCGGGCTTGAGCAGGTTGGCCGCGTCGCCGCCGCCCTGTGAGCCACCGGCGCCGATGATGGTGTGCGCCTCGTCGATGAACAGGATGATGGGCGTGGGGGACGCCTTCACCTCGGCGATGACGGCCTTGAGCCGGTTCTCGAACTCACCGCGCACGCCCGCGCCCGCTTGCAAGAGGCCCAGGTCCAGGCCGAGCAGGTCCACGTTGCGCAGCGCCTCCGGCACCTCGCCTCGCACAATCGCCCAGGCCATGCCCTCCACGAGCGCCGTCTTGCCCACGCCCGGCTCGCCCACGAGGATGGGATTGTTCTTCCGGCGCCGGGAGAGGATGTCGACCATCTGCCGGATTTCGCGGTGACGGCCGAAGATGGGGTCGATCTTCCCCTCGCGCACGCGACCGGTGAAGGACGTGGCGAAGCGCTTGAGCGCCTCGTCACCACGGCTTCCAGAAGCGCTCGCCGAGCCGCCGCTGGAGCCGCTCGCCGCGCCGTCGGAGGTGACGACCTCCACGTTCTCCGGCGAGGGCTGGAGCAGCACGTCCAGCGAGCCGAGCAGCTCGTCGCGGGAGATGGCATCCAGCTCCGGGAAGATTTCAGCGGTGTAGCGCGAGCGCCGGGTGATGAACTGGACGAACAGGTGGCCCGAGCGCAGCCGCGTCGCGCCGTGCTCCACGGAGGCCAGGAGCCATGCCTCCTCGAACCACTGGAAGAGCGTCTCGGAGAAGACGGGCCGCCCGGCGTTGCCGGCGCGCAGGCCCTGCAGCGCGCGCTCCATGCTGGTGGTCAGGTGCCGCTTGTCCACGCCGAAGTGGTGGAGCAGGCGCGCCACGTCCGAGTCCTCCGGCTCCAGCATCTGCGCCAGCATGTGCTCGGGGACGATTTCGTAGAAACGTCCCGCACTCGCGCGCGCCACCGCCGCTTCCAACAGGCGGGTGGAGGTGGGCGTCAGGCGACGGACAAGCGCTTTCGGATCGACGCGAATGGGAGCCCCCAAGCTGTGACGACGGTGGTCGAAGGGTATACCGGGCGGCTCTCACGCCGTAAATCCCCGCACCCCGGGGCCGCCCATCTTGTGACTGTCTCATCTCACGACAGGAACACTCAGGTGTGTCTGCTGGCTGGAGCCCAGCCAGGTGTCGCGGCCGAGCTGGCTCGGCTCCTTGCGCGAAAGCCGGAACTGCTGGCGGACGCCCTCGGTGAGACCGAGCTCCAAATCGTATTCCAGCGGGTCCCTGACGAAGAGCGACACCACCTCCCGCACGAGGGGGAGCAGGTCTCCATCCGGCATCAGCCGCTTGTACGCGCGCGGCGGCAGCGGGCTGATGTGCAGCTGAATCTTCCCCGTCCGGTCGAACGCCTTGCCCCCCAGCAGCATGTTGCGGCCGAGCTGGTGGTTGGCCCGCCCCAACTGCACCCGGGCGTCGATGTCCACCCAGCGGCCCACGAACTGCCGCACCGACACCCGCGCGCCCTCCAGGTCCTCGTTGAGCACGTCCTGGAGCGCCACCTCCAGTTGCTCCGCGGTGCGAGAGCGGCTGGCGAGCAGCGGGGCGATGCGCAGGAGGCGCCAGGTCGGCAGGCCGCCCTTGCGGGGTTGCTCGTACGTGTCGAAGCCGCCCAGCGCGAGCAGCCGGCGGGACCACTGGTCCGTGAAGGACGTGTCCGTCTCGCTGGTGATGCGGTACTTCGACTCGATTCGATACAGCAGCGACAGGAGCCGGTGGTGGAACAGGTCCAGGAACTCGCGCCGCACGGGCGCGTCCGGGTCCTCCTGCGCGACTTCCTCGGCGATGTAGTGGGGAAGGGGGCTCACCGCGCCCGTCAGGCCCAGAAAGCGCGTCACCACCTCGAACAGCGGACGGCTCGAGTACGGGTCCTCCGGCCGCACCGGCACCTGCCGCAGCGTCACCTCGCTGACGTCGCCGGAAGGAAACCCCAGCGACGGGTCATGCCGGAAGCGGATCATCTCCTCGTTGACGGGGCCGGACCCGCCCACGCGCACCGCGTCCTTGGTGAGCCGCTCCAGGAAGGCCACCAGCGGGAAGAAGCCCACCCGGGGCGCCGCCTCGGCCAGCTTCCGGGCCGCTTCTACAAGAGCGTCTGGGAGCCGTTCCTCGGAAGCCACATGTACTCCGTCTGCGAGGGGTGGAGGCGGATGCTCAGCTCGTTGAAGGAGTTGATGGTGACGTGGGACGCGAGCAGCTCCTCCAGCACGCAGCCGAAGAGGAACGAGTCCCCCACGCCCATGAAGTTCTCCTCGTCCAGGTCCACCCGGGTGCGGTGGCCTCGCAGCGGCGCGCCCTCCAGGAAGCGCGTGACGGGTTTGGTCTCCACCGCGCGGATGGAGTTGATGCGCAGGCGGCTGGCGCGCGCGGCCAGGTTGTCCGTGAGCGAATGGAAGTTGTACAGGTCCATCAGCCGCCGCAGCGCCGCCGCGTCCGCCAGCGAGTGCTGGTTGATGGCCAGATGCGACAGGAGCCGCCAGTGCAGCTCCGTGCCCAGCGGCGCGCGCGCCGGCCGGCTCACCGGGGAGATGTTCTTGAACTTCGCCTGCGTGGGGCTGGCGGACGTGGACTCCGTCAAGTCACCCACCTGGAGCCGCGACGGCAACATGCGGTTGGTGCACGTCAGGTCGATGGAGAGCGCCTCCTCGGCCCCGAGCACCGGCGCCACGTCGCGCGGGGTCTCCAGGGTGATGTACATGTCGATGCCTTCGTCCAGCGGCGAGTGCGTGCGCCGCAGCCGGTAGAAGGACTGCTCCGCGTCGCCGCCCGCCGTGTGGCTGAACTCGAAGAAGGGCCGGTAGCCGCGCCGCTCGTTGCGGCCCGCCTGGAGGCCCGTCACCGAGTCCACCGAGTACACCTCCGCGTGGTTCGCCGGCAGGTCCGCCGCGCGCAGCAGGTGCTCTCGGTCCAGGGCGTTGTGCAGGACGGGGTTGGCGGTGGCGGGGAAGAGGTTGACGACCGGCGCGCAGTGCAGCCGGAACATCTCCCGGTGGATGCGCGCGTCCAGGGGCGGCGGCCGCTCCAGGTGGAAGGCAATCTCGAACCGGTCCTCGCGCACGTGCGTCGCCGCCGCGTCCAGGTTCTTCACGTCGAAGAACAGGAACTTCTCCGGCAGCGTCAGGTACTCCTGCAACAGCCGGTAGCCCTCGCTCGCGCGCGGCCACGGCAGGAGCCGGAAGTCGCGCTGGAAGCCCACCGCCTGGATGGCGCCCGCGGGCAGTTTGATTCCGTCGCCCTGCGAGGACGCGCCGCGCACGCGCACCTGTCCGCAGTAGCGGAGCAGGCACAGCAGCACCACGGCGGAGGCGGAGTGTTCCCCGTGGATGAACAAGCGCAGACCCTGCTGACGAAACACCTCGGCGCGGCCCTGCTCCGTCGTCTGGAAGGACAGCCGCAGCACCGGAGACGTAATCGACGAGCGGTCCAACAGCGCGTCGGTGAGCTGCACCGGCAGCAGGTCCACGTCCGTCGTGGTGCGGAACACGCAGCGGGTGCCGTCGATGGGCTGCGAGGCGACCTCCGCCCCTGCGGGCAGCCTGGAGCGGCCGCGCAGCGCGCGCAGGTGCGGGGAGAACTCGACGATGGACGCGGCGGGCAGGGGGCGCAGGTAGTGCGGCAGCAGGAGCTCCGTCAGCCCATGCACCAGCTCCGGCACGTCGTCGTCCACACGCTCGCGGATGCGCGCCGTCAGGAAGGCGAAGCCCTCCAGGAGCCGCTCCACGTCCGGGTCCGCGCCGCGCTCCACCAGCAGGCCCGCCAGCGACGGGTTGGCCAGCCCGAAGGCCCTCCCCATCTCCCGCAGGTACGTCAGCTCGCTCAGGTAGTACTTGCTGAACATCCTCGCCCTCCGCCCAACACCTCGCGGTTCACCACAGGTCCACGCGCCCGCCCGGCTTTACCTGCGTGTGGAAGCGCACCGTGCCTTTTCGCGTGCGTGTCGCGAGCTGCGCGGTGATGTCGAAGCGCAGCGCCGTCGGATCATCCGGGTCCGGCGTGTGCGTCACCACCACGCTCTTCAGCCTCGGCTCGAAGTCCTGGATGGCCGTGCGGATGGACTGCGCCATTCGCGGCACCGCCGACGAATACGTGTGGACGATGTCGTTCAAGTCCAGGATGCCGAAGGCCGGCGCCGCCACGGACTCACCCTTGCGCGTGTTGAGCAACGCGCGAAGGTGCTCCGCGATGGACTCCACCACTTCGCCCGGTGGGGCGAGCGCGCCGTTGCCTTCGGCGATGCGTGACAACAAACCTCGGGAGCCCATGCGTGTCTTTTATCGAGGCCACCCCCGGCCGCCCGCGTCGACTGCGCCACGGACGACCGGTGGAGGAGGACGCATCAGCGCTGGGTGTCCCAGGTGTCCTCGTGCGTCTGGCCGCCGTTGGTGTACGTCCAGTTGATGGTGTGGAAGACGAAGTTGATCTCCTCCATCGGCGGGCTGTTCGAACCGGACGGGATGAACGCGTCGGGGACGAACTGCTTGATGCTGTTGATGCGCGCCTTCTTGATGGACGTCGTGTAGAACTGCTCGGTGGTGCCGTCGCCCGTGGGGTTGGGGCGGAAGAACTTGAACGTCGCCTCGATGACGGTGTTCTCGCACAGCGCCTTCATGAGCAGCGGCGAGGCCTTGTCGATGCGCTTGCGCAGGGTGATGCCCTCGTACTGGCGGCGGCCCACGGCCAGGCCGGAGCCCGACTCGCGCGCGGTGAACACCTTCTGCTCGTAGTAGACGGCCTCGATGGCGCCCTCGCGGCCGAGGCTCGTCTGGGTGCTCTCACCCTGGATGTCCTGCCCGTTCGCCTTCAGGTACACAAAAACTGATTCAGCCATGGAACGAACCTCTTTGCTGTGCGCGCGGAGGCGCGCGGGTGACCCAGGCTCGCTTCAAGCCTGGGAGTGGAGCCCTCAGAATAGCTGATCTCAACGACACTGGGTGAAGCGGGTCCATCACTCCTTGTCCAACTTACCCACCAAGGACAGGGTGAACGACGCACCCATGTACTTGAAGTGGGGACGCACCTGCAGGCCGCAGCGGTACCAGCCCGGCTGACCTTCCACGTCCTCCACCACGACGCGCGCGGCCTTCAGCGGACGGCGCGAGCGCACCGCGGGCGCCGGGTCATCCATGTCGGAGATGTACTGGCTGAGCCAGTGATTCAGCTCACGCTCCAGGTCGGCCTTCTCCTTCCAACTGCCAATCTGTTCGCGCTGCAGCACTTTGATGTAGTGCGCGAGGCGCGTCATGATGAACATGTACGGGAGCTGCGTACCCAGACGGTAGTTGGTCTCCGCCGCCTTGCCCTCCGGGGTGTTGCCGAAGAACTTGGGCTTCTGGGTGGAGTTGGCGCTGAAGAACGCCGCGTTGTCGGAGTCCTTGCGGAAGACGAGGCCGATGAAGCCCTCCTCGGACAACTCGTACTCACGCCGCTCGGTGAGCATGACCTCGGTGGGAACCTTGGTCTGGATCTCCCCCATGGCCTCGTACTGGTGCAGGGGCAGGTTCTCCACCGCGCCGCCGGACTGGGGTCCGATGATGTTCGGGCTCCAGCGGAACTTGGCGAAGGAGTCCGCCACGCGCGACGTCAGCGCGACGGAGGCATGGCCCCACAGGTACTTCTCGTGGCTGCCGACGACGTCCTCGGTGAAGTTGAAAGCCTTCACCGGCACCGTCTTCTCGCCATAAGGCAGACGCAACAGGAAGCGCGGCAGCGCCAGGCCCACGTAGCGCGCGTCCTCGCTCTCGCGGAACGAGTGCCAGCGCGCGTACTGCGGACCCTCGAACAGGGACTTGAGGTCCTTGAGGTCCGGCAGCTTCAGGAAGCTGGGCTCACCGAAGGTCTCCGGCGCGGCATTCGCGATGAAGGGCGCGTGGGCCATGGCGGCCACCGACGCGCACTTGCGCAAGAGCTCCATGTCGCCCGGGCCCACGCCGAAGTCGTAGTTGGCGGAGATGATGCCGTAGGGCTTGCCGCCGAAGACGCCGTACTCGTTGGAGTACACCAGCTTGTACAGGCCGCTCTTGACGACTTCGGGCGCATCCTCGAAGTCCTTCTGCAGGTCTTCCTTGGAGACGTTGAGCATCTCCACGCGGGTGTTCTCGCGGAAGTCCACGCGGTCGACGAGGAACTTCAGCGAACGCCAGGACGACTCCAGCTTCTGGAACTCGGAGGCGTGGAGGATTTCGTTCACCTGCGACGACAGGCGCTTGTCGATTTCGGCGATCATCGCGTCGACGAGCGCCTTGTCCACGCGCTCCTCGGAGCGGTTGGGCGCGAGCATCTCCGTGATGAAGGCCTGCACGCCGCGCTTGGCGACGTCGTAGCCCTCGTCCTTGGGCTTGAGCTTCGCCTCGGAGAGGATTTCGTCGAGCAGGGACAGCGAGGCATCGGCGCCGGCAACCGGCGACTTCTGGGTCAGGGTCTCGGTAGGCATGGTGTCTTCTGTTCCCCGTAAACGGTTACTTGGACTTTTCCTCGAGCCCCAGTTCCTTGATGAGCGCCTTGCGGCCCTCTTCGTCGGCCAGGAGTGCCTGAAGTTTCTTGCGGAACGCGGGAAGGTTGCCCAGGGGCCCCTTGAGGGCGTTGAGCGCGCTGCGCAGCTCCAGGAGCTTCTTCAGCTCGGGAACCTGATTGACGACGCTCTCGGGCGTGAAGTCCGACAGGTTCTTGAACTGGAGCGAGACACTCATGCTCGCGCCCGCCTCGTTGGACAGCTTGTCCGCGGCGGTGAGGGTGACCTTGAGATTCTGCTGGGCCATCACCTCGTTGAAGTTGCCCTTGTCCACGTTGATGGGCGCGCGCTGCTCCAGAGGCCGGTCATCCGCCTGGCCCGTGAAGTCCCCCATCATCAGGACCTTCAGCGGCAGCTCCACCTGCTCCTGGGCATTTCCGGTGGCGGGCTTGTAGACGATGTTGACGCGCTCGGTAGGGGCGACGGAACTCTCTTTGCTCATCTGCGGCTCTCTCCTTGAGACCTACGTAGAAATGCGCGGGCGTCGCATGGGGGGAGGCTTCGCCGCGGAACAACCTGGTGACGTCAGGGGCCGACGACGCGGAGCGCGGCGGAAGAATCCAACCGAGCGAGACGACGATAGCGGTTTCGAACTTTTGCTGCCAACCGTCCCCCCTCCTTTTCCTCGACGGTGCGGGTGGCGAGCCAACCCTCGAGACAGGCCGCCGCCAACGAAGGCTCCCACACGTCCAACGCATGAGCTGAAACCTCGTCGTCGAGCGCGTCAAAAAGCGCGCGCGCCAGCGGCAGTTGTCCGGCTTGCGCACACAAGCGCGCCAGGGTGAGGCGGGCGACGAAACGCGCGCGGCCCGTGCCGGCGGCGGCCACATCCGCCTGGAGTCCGGCGACCAGCTCCTGCACGCGGCCCTCGGCCAAGAGCGCCTGGGTCTCCTCTTCGCCGAGCGGCTGGGCGTGGGGAGAGTCCGCGTCGGGTGACAGCGGGGGCAGGGAGATGGCTGTCGTCTCTGTCTC
>NZ_JABXEM010000016.1:0-71595 GCF_013372595.1 Myxococcus sp. AM011 | reverse complement strand
CTTCTGGGCCACGGCGACGGGCTCCGCGCTGGCCTTGCGCGTCAGCTCGTCCTGGAAGGTGAGCGCGGAGTCCTTCTGCCGCACTTCCTGGAGCGCCTGGGCATTGGCATCCAGCGCGGAGAGCAGGTCGGGCGCGCTGGCCGTCTGCACGTCACCGGCGAGCTTCTTGCCCACCACGACACCCAGCACGAAGACGGCGCCGAGCACGACGATGCCGGCGATCAACAGGCTCACGATCTGCCGGTTGTCGAGAGAGACGTCGAACTTCTCCTTCATCCGGTGGGCGTCTCGCATGACTCAGGGATCCTCGCGCGCGGACAGAGCGGGCCACACGAGTCCGTGTTGCGGCCTGTAGCGTCGGCGTCGAGGGGAAGGTACGCCCCACCCCCCACCCGGTCAAATTCACGGAAGGCGGCCTCAAGGGACGCGCCGTCACCGCGCCGCGGACGTCACCGGCAGCACCGCCGAGGCGAGCGCCACCGAGGGAAGCACGGCCCCCGCGGCTTCTTCCTGTCGAGGCTCGGGGGCATTGAGCCGCGCGCGCAGCTCCTTGCCAGCGGCGAAGCTGAGCGTGCGGCGCTCCGGCACGGAGACGCGCTGCCCCGTCTTCGGGTTGCGCCCCGTCCGGGCGCGACGCGTGCGCAGGGAGAAGACGCCGAAGCCTCGCAGCTCGATGCGCTTTCCAGCCACGAGCGCCTCCGACATGCAGTCGAAGACCGCATGGACAATGGCCTCCAACTCCCGCCGCGGGACGTGGGGTGCACGCGCCGCGATGCGCTCGATGAGCTCACTCCTCGTCATGGGACACCTCCGCCGAGGGACGGTGGACTCTACAGAAGGCGCACCCGCGAGGACAAACCGGGGGAGAGCCCCCACCTCAGCGCAGGCGCAGGTCCACGGGGCCTTCGACTTCCACCTCGGAGCCATCCTTGCTCTTGAGGATGACCTCCGCGCCATCCGGCACCAGCAGGCGGACGGTGCGCCCCAGGGGCACCTCGCGGCCCTCCAGGAGCACCGCGGTGGCCAGGTCATCTGTCTCCGCCACGACGAAGCCATCATCCACCACCGCCACCAGCTCCCCCTCCCCCAGGTCACCCGCATGGATGAAGGGGACCTTGGGACGGAACGGCGGTGCGGGCAGCGGCGTGTGCGGCCCCTCGTGCTCGGTGTCGGAGCCCATCCGCTGCAGGCCGTTGGGCGTGAAGAAGGCGACGAAGTACTGGGTGGACGAGTACGCGTCCTCGTGCGCGCTCTTGGGCGTCATCTGCACGTTGGTGTACCGGGCGGCCACGATTCGCAGCGCGCGGGGCGCCTCCTGCACGGCGCCCTCCACCCAGCGGTGGGACGGGAGGTTGGAGCCGTGCAGCTTCGCCTCGTCCGCGTCGCCGACCTCCAGCGTGTCACCCTTCTCCATGAACCTCAGGCCCCCGCCGAAGTACTCCAGCACGGCGGGGCCGGTGGCGGTGAGCACCACGTCCCCGGTGAGCTGGGCGCCGACGGCGACGGTGCGCTGCTCCTTGCCCTGCGTGCGAAGCACCGGGGCTCCCGCCGCGAGCAACCCGGCGATGGGCTTGTCCGAGTGCTGCTTGCAGGCGGAAAGCAGGCTGGCCGTAGCGACGACGAGCAGACATCCCATGAGGCGCCGCGCCATGTCCTGCTTCCTTCCTCAAGCCGACTCGAGCTCAGACGATCCAACCACCACCCAGCACCTGATCCCGAGCGTAGACCACCGCGGCCTGTCCTGGGGTGACGGCGCGCGCGGGGGCATCCAACTTCACCGAAACGAGACCATGGGGGGAGATCTCCACACGCCCCGAGGCCCCCGCGTGGCGGTGCCGGATGCGGACCTCCACCGGCGTCTCCGGGGACGGCGGCGCGTCCACCCAGTGGGGCTGGAGCAGACCGAAGCGATCCCGCCCCGTCTGCTCGGCGCTGCCCACGACGACGCGGTGGGTCTCCGGCTCCAGCCGCTGGACGTAGCGCACCTCTCCGCCGCCCAGGTTGAGCCCCTTGCGCTGCCCCACCGTGTAGCGGTGGATGCCCTGGTGGGTGCCGAGCACGTGCCCCTCCGTGTCGACGACCTCGCCCGAGGGCTGGGGGCCGGCGACCTTCTCCACGAAGCCCGCGTAGTCGCCGTCCGGCACGAAGCAGATCTCCATGCTCTCCGGCTTGTGGCTGGTGACCAGGCCGTGGCGCTCGGCGACGGCGCGGACCTCCGCCTTGGTCATGTCGCCGACGGGGAAGACGATGTCGCGCAACTCGTCCTGGCCGAGCGTGAAGAGGAAGTAGCTCTGGTCCTTCGCGGCGTCGACGGCGCGGCGCAGGACGTAGCGGCCGTCCGTCTCCTCCACGCGCGCGTAGTGGCCTGTCGCAAGCCGCGCCCCGAGCGCCCGGGCGCGCTTGAGGAGGAAGTTGAACTTCACGTCGCGGTTGCAGGCCACGCAGGGGATGGGCGTGCGCCCGCCGAGGTAGGACTGGACGAAGGGATTGACGACGCGGTCCTGGAAGATCTCCTCCGCGTTGGCGACGTAGAACGGAATCCCCAACGACTGGGCGACGGCGCGCGCGTCATCGATGTCGTCCGGACTGCAGCAGCTCCCGCACTTCGCCTTGCCCTCGTAGGACCAGACGCGCAGGGTGATGCCAATGACCTCATGGCCCTGCTCCTTGAGCAGGGCGGCAGCGGCCGAGGAATCCACCCCGCCGCTCATCGCAACGACGACTCGCATGGTGCCCCTTCCTACACGCCCCGGCTTCCGGGCGCACGCGGGAGGACGCGGGGATCTCCCCAAACCCGACCCCAGAGCTCGCCCCAGAGTTCGGCGGAAGCTCGGTGGAAGCCCGGTGGGAGGGCAGCCCACCAGTCGGGCTCAGGCCCCCGAGCGCGCCGCCCGCCAGGCCAGGAGCCGCTGCTTGAGGCCCTCGGCGGTGTTCAGGGCCGGTTCGTCGAGCACCGAGTCCATGAGGAAGCGTGTCGCCTCCCCGACGATGGGCGACGGGCCGACGGCGAGGGTGGCCATGATGTCGCCCCCCGTGAGCGCCAGGTCCTTGGGCACCAGGGGCGGCTTCGCGGCGGCCAGGGCCTCCAGCCGCGCGAACAGGCGTTCCACCTCCGCCACCCGCTCTGGAGCGCGGACCTGGACTCGGGCCCTCGCCACGGCGACGAGTTGGGGAAGCTGGGGCGGCCCCACGCGGGCCAGGAGCCGGCGCAGCGCGGCGTCCGTGTCCGAGACGCGCTCCTCCAGCTTCGCGGTCTCCACCAGCAGGGCGACGAGGTCCGCGACCTTGTTGGGGAACTTGAGTCGCAGGCCGATTTCCCGGGCCTGGGTGCGGTCGACAAGGTCCGCGAGCAGCGCGGCCATGCGCGGCTCGATTTCCGCTGGCGCGGCCTGCACGGCGGCGCGCGCGAGGCGGGCGGCGTCTGGGGTGGCCTGGGCGACTTCGGGGAGGAACACGTCCATCAACCCGGTGTCCTTGAGCAACACGAGCCCTCCCTCGGCGCGCGGGGAGAGCAGCAGCTTGGTCAGCTCCTCGCGCACGCGCTCCAGGGCGACCTTGCGGAACACCCCGAGCGTGGCGGGGATGGCGTCGCGAGTGTCCGGGTCCAGGGTGAAGCCGAGCACGGCGGCGAAGCGGACCGCGCGCATGGGGCGCAAGCCGTCCTCGGAGAAGCGCTCCAGGGCCGAGCCCACGCACTTGATGAGCTGGGCCTGGAGGTCCGTCTGGCCGCCGAAGGGGTCCACGAGGTCGCGGTCCAACGGGTTGTAGGCCATCGCGTTGATGGTGAAGTCGCGGCGGGACAGGTCCTTGACGATGTCGCGCTCGAAGGCGACGGAGCTGGGGCGGCGGCCGTCGAGGTAGTCCCCTTCCGAGCGGAACGTCGTCACCTCGACGTGGGTGCCGCCCTGCACGACGGTGACGGTGCCGTGCTGGATGCCCGTGGGGATGACCTTGCGGAACGCGCGCTGGACCTCCTCCGGGAGCGCGCTGGTGGCGACGTCGAAGTCCTTCGGAGCGACGTTGCGCACCATGTCCCGGACGCAGCCGCCCACCAGGTACACGGCATGGCCCAGTTCGCGCAGCCGGGCGATGACGTCGAGCACGGGTTGGGGAATGTCGGCGTTGTGGAGGTTGGCGAGCATGAGTCCCTGGGCGGCGAGCGACGTGCCCGCATCCCCGGGTTGTACTTGCGTGCCCGCCTCTGAATCCAGGGCCACGGCGAGGGGCACGGTGCCCGGTCCATTACATTGACTCTCCGTTGCAAGGCGGCTCGGGATTGTACACCTGCGAGGAAGTCGAGGCGCACGCCATGATCAGGCACTCGGCCTTCGTCCCACAGTTGCCGTCACAGCAACGCTGCTGCCCCGAGGGACACGCGGCGCCGGCATCGGCACAAGAGCCACAGTTCATGATCTCTCCGCAGCCGTTGGAGACACAGCCACAGAGGCCGAGACAGGTGGCCGGATTGGGCTGACAGGTGGACTCGCACATGAACTGGGAGTTGCAGATGTATCCCGTGGAACAGGTGCCGCAATCGAGCGTCCCCCCACAGCCATCCGAGGGATTGCCGCACTGCCCTCCTATCGCCGGGCACGTCGTCTGCGGAACGCATCCCGTCGAGTACAGCTCGCTGGGCTGACGGGTCCAGGTCGCTCCGGACAGGTCGCGAGACCATCCACCGTTGATGAGCACCTGGTCGGGCGCGTTGCCGACGAGTGACACCTTGAAGTCCCTGCGCGCCCGCACGAGCGCTGGCATCGTCGTCCACCCGTTGGTGCCGATGTCGAACCGCGCCGCGGACGTCACCGGAGCGCCCGTGGCTGGATTCATGCCGCCGACCACGAGCACGGTGCCATTGCTCAGCTCGACGGCGGCGTGGCCCGTGCGCACGACGGGAACACTCCCCGAGGAGGACCAGGTGTTCGTCACCGGGTCATAGAGGGAGGCCACCTGTCCCGCCACGTCGTTGACCCAGCGCGGGCCCACCACCAGGACCAGTCCAGGGACAGTCTTCGTCAGCACCGTCGCGGAGTGGCCGGAGGCCAGCACGTTGTTGCTGTTCCCCACGGACGACCAGGCGTTGGTCGTGGGGTTGTACCGCTCGTGCTGGATGCGATTGCCGAGCACGAGCACGTCCCCTTGATTGAGCAACGTGGCCGTGTGGCCCGAATAGGGGTGGGTGGGAGCGGCCGCCAGGGTCCACGTTCCGGTGGCCGGGTCGAAGAGCTCCGCGGACGCGAGCCCCTGGGTGGAGTCGGGGTTGTCGCCGCCCACCACCAGCACCTTGCCGTTGGGAAGGAGCGTCTGTGTGTGACGGGCCCGGGCGACCTGGAGCGCGCCCGTGGCGGTCCAGAGGCTCGTGGTCGGGTCGTAGAGTTCGGCGCTCTTGCCATTCCCACCAGGGGTGATGCCGCCGGAGACCAGGACGCGACCATCCGACAGGCGCGTGGCGGCATGCTCGTGACGAGCGGACACCAGACTTCCCGTGGTGCTCCAGACCGTGGAGGCGCCTGGGGTGTACAGCTCACAGGTCCGGAAATCACTGGGGGCACCCTGGGCGGTGCCGCCTGCGAGGAGGACTCGCCCGTCCGAGAGGACCGTCTGCGTGAAGCCCGTCCGGAGGAAGGCGGGCGAGGTCGTCAGGACCCGCGCCTCCTGGGACGCCAGCGCGGGGTCCTCGGCCTTGGGCGAGCTGCACGCCACTCCCATGAACAGCCCCAGGAGCGCGGCGGCCCCTCTCATCCCACCCAGCTGGCTCAAGACGCCTCCGGAATACGGTCCGAGCTGTATACGAACCCAGCCCGCAACTCCGGTCGTCGAGGGGCCTCCGGGTGTCGCCGCACCCCACCTCAGGCCACGGGGCGTGACGGCTCAGCCGGTGCGTCTGTCCGACACGCGGTTCGCCGACAGCACTCTGGACAAGGCCAGCACGAGCACGCCCGCGAGCGGCACCACGAGCAACCCCACCCGCAGGCCCACCGCGTCGGCGACGAGGCCGACGATGGGCGGCGACAGGAGGAAGCCCAGGCGCATCAACCAGCTCACGAGCGTCAGGCCCGTGCCCGGACGCAACCCGGGCAGCTCGTCGGCGCCGTGCATGGCGGCGGGGACCAGCGTCGAGACGCCGAAGCCCGCGAGCGCGAACCCAGAGATGGTGGCGGGCACCGAGGGGAAGAGCAGCGCCGCGCCCATGCCCAGCGCCGTGAGCGCCCCTCCTGCCCGAGCCACGGCGCGCTGCCCGAACCTGTCGACGAGCCGGTCGCCGAGCATGCGACCTACGAACTGCGCGCCCACGAGCGCCACGTATCCGAGCGAAGCCACGGTGACACCCGCGCCCAGCGTTCCGGAAAGATAGACAGCCGCCCAGGTCATCCCTGCGTCTTCGACGAGCGCCCCGCCCAGGGCAATCATGACCAGCGCGGCGACCGTCAATCCCAGACGGAGTCGACCCGACGACCCACGCCGTGTCTGGGCGCCTTCGTCTTGAGTCGCGGACTCGGGTGAGTCGTTGGAGGCAGTGGGCTCGGGGCCGGGGAGCAGGAAGCGCAAGGCGGTGAGCGACACGGCTGAGAAGAGGAGCGCGGAGAAGCCCAGATGGAGGCCGCGTGGCACGTTGAGTCCCGCGGCGAGCCCGCCCATGAGTCCCCCCAGCACGGCGCCGATGCTCCAGATGGCGTGAAAGGAATTGAGGATGGAGCGACCATGGAGCCGCTGCACCCGCAGGCCATGGGAGTTCTGCGCCACGTCGGTGATGGCATCCATGCTGCCCGCGAGGAAGAGCGTCCCCGCGAGCACCGCCCACGAAGGTGCGATGCCCGCGAACAGCATTCCCAGTCCCGTGAGCACGGTTCCGGCCACGGCGACCCGGGACGAGCGGAAGCGGCGGATGAGCGCTCCAGCGGCCAGTCCCGCCATCAGGGCGCCGAACGGGAAGGACGCGACAGCGAGTCCATACTGGGCATTGCTGAGCCCCAGGTCGGATTTGATTTGCGGATAACGAGGCAACAGGTTGGCGAGGATGGCGCCGTTGGTGAGGAACAACACCGCCACGGCGGCACGGGCGGCTCGGTGCTCACGGGGCACCGGGGGCCGGAGGGGGGAGATCATGGTGAGGCGGCTCTAGGATGGGAGGAATCGGAGCACGGCGTCGCGCGTGACGTCGCGGCCATGCGGTGTGGCATCGAGGCTGACGTGGATGAACAGCCCCTCAATCAAGGCATCGAGTTTGTGGGCGGTCTTCGCGTCGACGTGTTGTTCGAGCACGTCGCGGCTGCGGCGCATCCAGTCGTGGGTGATCTGCCGGAAGGCGGGCTTCCGGGCGGCGAGGGTGTAGAGCTCCAGCGTGAGCACCAGGTCATCGGGCCCCTCCACGAGGTCCGAGTGCACCAGGCCGACGATGGCCGAGGCGAGCTGGCCGCGATGAGTCACGCCCGAGAGTCGCGCCGCGAAGCGCTCGCTGATTCGCTCGGCGAAGCGGGTGAAGGCCTCGTGCAGGAGCTCCTCCATGCTGGTGAAGTGGTAGGTCATCGACCCCAGCGGCACCCCTGCACGGTCGGCGACCCGGCGGTGTGACGTTCCGGCCACCCCACCCTCCGCGATGACGGCGAGCGCGGCGTCAATGATGCGGTCGCGTCGGTCCGGGTCATTCCGGCGGGTCGCCAAGGGGGGCTGCCTGGGTCGAGGGCTCGTACGAGAGCGACATGGAGAAGAAGTCCTTCATGTGTACGTTCGTACATATCGACAGAATGCGGAACGACTTTGTTCCCGGGAGCCAACGCCACCCCCAGGAACGAAGCGGTCGAGCAGGCAACCCGCAGCCCGCGCGACGGGTGCTTCATGGCCTACGGCAGGAGCTGCGAGCGCATGGGGACTGTGAGGAACACGGGGCGTCCGCTGCCGAGCTGGCCGTCGGAGTTGGAGCCCCACCCCCAGACCGAGCCATTCACGCGCACCGCCAGGGTGAATGCATCGCCGGCGGCCACGGAGGCGGCGGTGAAGACGACCAACCCCCCGGGCTCCATCACCGTGACGGGGAGTGGGGAGATGGCGCCTGGCGGAGCAAGTGACCCCAGCACACCGGAGGAGCTGTTCATGCCCCATGCGAACACCGAGCCGTCGGAGCGAGCCGCCGCGCCATGGTAGCTCCCGACGGCCAGCTGGCCTCCACCGCTCCAGCCAGGTGACTGCGTGGCCAGCGCGCGTGAGGTCTGCGTGCCATCCGCGAGCTGCCCGAAATCATTGTCGCCCCAGACCCACGAAGAGCGAGCGTGTGGGCGGAGCCGGCTGCCACCGCCACCACGTTGTCCACCCCTCCGACCAGGATGGGCAGGTCGCGGTCCACCAACGTCGCGTCCCCCAACTGGCCCACGGTGTTCGCGCCCCACGTCAGCACCGAGCCATTCCAGAGGACCGCCACCGAGTGAAAGGCCCCGGCGGCGATGGACCGCACGTCCGTCAGCCCCAGCACGGGGACGGGCGACGCGCGGTTGGAGCGGCTGAAGTCCCCCAACTGACCGTTCCGATTGGCGCCCCAGGCCCAGACACTGCCATCCGCGCGCAGCGCCAACGCGTGGAGGTCTCCCGCGACCACCTTCGTCACATCCGTCAGCCCCGGCACGGGCGAGGGCGCCGCGCGCCTGGACTCCGTGCCGTCGCCTCGGGCGGCGCTCAAGGCGGAGCCCCAGGCCCACAGCGTCCCATCCGAGCGCACCGCGAGCGAGTGCTGCCCCCCCGCGACAGCGGCCACGACGCCCGTCAAGCCTTGGACGGCCACCGGCGCCAGACGATACTGGCGGCTGTCATCACCCAGTTGGCCCCACTGGTTGTCACCCCAGGTCCACAGCGTCCCGTCCGCGCGCACAGAGAAAGAGAACTGCGAGCCCGCCGAAACGGACACGACCTGGTCCGGCCAGGAGAGCCTCACCGGCACGGAGCTCTGGTACGGCATCGAGGTCCCCAACCCCAGGGCCCCCTGCGAATTGGAGCCCCAGGCCCAGACGAACCCATCCGAGCGCACCGCCAGCGTGTGGGACGGGCCCGCGGAGAGGGCCACCACGTTCGACAACGAGGGCACCGTCACGGGAGAAGCGCGGTCCACCTGGGTTCCGTCCCCCAACTGGCCATCGGAGTTCCGCCCCCAGGCCGCGAGCGTCCCGTCCGTGCAGCGGCCCAGACTGTTCCATCCGGCCGGATGGCCAACGAATGCGCCACGTTCGCGGCGATCCGGTTGTGAGGAGAGACCAGCGCCTTCGTGGAGGCGCCCTGCCCTCCCTGCGCGCTTCCTGGCTCTGGAGCAGCGCCACAAGCGATGCTCGCGATCAATCCCAGACAAACGACCCATGCCCGGAAAGGCGTCCGTGTCGTATCCATACCCGTGCCTCGATTCTCGTTGGAGGCGAGACATCGACGGGGCCCCGGGCGTTCGCGCGCGGCCACCGACCTTGCCACGGTAACAGCGCTGCGCCAGAGCGCCTCGAATTCGTTGTCAAACGTCAGGGTTCCCATTGCCTCATCATCCAGAACACCGTCGGGATTTGCCTCCCCCGCAGCGCCAAGGCGCGTCCACGGCACCCAGGCAGTGTGCGGGGCTCCTACTGGGGCTCAAGTGCGGGTGAGGCTGTCTTTCGAATCATGATTGACAACAACAGCGCCAACAACGCCCCTGTCGCGCTCCTGGACGTGTACTGCTACGAGCACATCACCGCCTGGGACGCGACGCGCAGCCCAGTGCAGGCGTGATGGACAGCCAGCCCGTGAAGACGACGGGACGAGGGGCCCAGGGCAGCCTCGCGCCGCGCGAATCGAAGCACTCGGGTCCTCGCCGCAAGGAATGAATAGTGAACTGCGCGAACAGTGAGTGTTGAGTAGTGCCGAATAGAGGTTGGCCGCCACCCTGCCGTGCCATTAATCACATACAGTCCCCCATGACTCTTACGCATTGCTGAGGCAGGGTGAGATTTGTTGTGGGTGATGGACTGGCGTGGCGCGCTTTGGTTGCTGTCTCAGCGTCCGTGACGACCAACGGTACAGCATGCCGAGGCGTGTGGACGTCTCGGCATGTACCGTCGCGGGACGGCTCGATGCCCGCTACTCGACAGGTATCGACGGCCTGGACGGGGCATCTGCAGGGGGAGCGCGCGGGGCGACGAAGTGTGGCTCCACGCATACGCCATGTGGGCGCCACGCCCGTGCCGCCTGCTGCACCCCACCCAGCCTGCCCGCCAAATTCCCCTGTAACTTCAGGGGGTTCTGCGATGACCCCGACAGGAATCGAACCTGTGGCCTGCGGTTTAGGAAACCGCCGCTCTATCCAACTGAGCTACGAGGTCGTACGACCAAGTCTGCGGAACCACTCATCATTTCAGATGAAGGGCGCCCCCATCGGCGGGGCCCTTCGCGCTGGGCCGGTTTATAGCAGGTGCCATGACGCGCGCAACGAGAGCGAAGCCCCGATGGGACATGCCCGTCCAAGACCGCTCTGACGCCTGGAGGATAACGGGCCTCCGTCCGACGGACACGAAGCCGAACCGGAGGGACCGCCCCCTCGCCCACCTCATGGGCCAGGGAGCGGTCAGGCGCCGTCCATCTGAGAGAAGTCGCACGATTGCGCGGAACAGGACCATCGGACTCCTCCCGCCATACGCCGGGCTGGGCGGTTCGCCCCCACATCCAATCACTCCCCCACGGATGCCGAGTTCTCGACCCCGGTTTCGCAGGGTTCCCAATACAACACAAGACCATGGGGAGTGACCCGCCCCCAGCGCATCAGGGGAAGGCCACAATCACAGAAATCCTCTCCGACCCGGTCGACGTAGGTCTGACTGTTGTAATAGTCAATCACATAGGCCGCCGTGCAGAGCGGAACCGCCTCCTGGCTTTCGACTCGAGCCGCATCTGCCGTGGCGCCATCGACAACTCCTGCCCCGGCCCCCAACAGAACCCCCATCGACGTCACGAGCACAGCAGACAGTGTGGCCATGGTCCCTCAAGGGAAATGGCCACCAGCATGCCTCATCCTCGCGCTTCGGAGGGCCTTACAGCGCCTTCTGGAGCGCCAGTTCCAGCTCCTGACGCGTCTGCCAGGTCACCGGGCGAAGACCCGAGGCCAGCTCCAGCGTCCCATTCGCGACGGTGACGGAGGCCTGGGCGTCCGTGCGCAACTGGATGCGCTTCACCTTCTCGCGCAGCGCGGTGCGACCAATCTCGTCCTTGGCGAGCGACGCCACCACCTCGCGGACGCGCTCGGCGAGGAAGCCCAGCGCGCGCAGCTCCTCCGCGCTCGCGGGATTGACCCCGGGAGCCAGCGTCACCTCCAACGGAGCATCCGTCACGGCGCGCAGACGGGCCTCCAGCGCGATGAGCTGGCGGCGAAGATCCAGCAGCGACGGGACGGGCACGGAATCTCGCCTCAGCTCACCGAACCACACCACATCATGGATGGTGACGGACTCGATGGTCCCTGCGGGGATGATGGACACATCCTCCTGCGAGTAGCCGCCCTCCCGGGGGGTCTGAAGGAGGATGGCGCGACCCTCACGACGGTCCTCCAGCATCTCCCGGACGATTCCAGTGATGGCCCGACCACTGCGCAGCGACAGCGTCGCGCGGGGCAGGAACAGCGGAATCCCCGCCCGCTCCCGCGCGGTGATGCGCAGCAGGGCGTAGAGCACGGCGTCCACGCCCTTGGCGTCCGCCTCCAGGAACGAACGGAGCGAGTCCCCCGTGTACGGATTCGGCAGCTCCGGGGCGGCCTCGAGCGTCTTCCGGATGGACTCCTTCCGGTCATCCACCTGGTCCACGTTGGTGACCGGCTCATGGTCCAACGTGAGCACCCCGTCCTGGAACGTCGCGATGCTGGAGGCCGAGGAGTTGCTCGACGTGTTGCGGATGACGATGCGCTTGAGCGCGCCTCGCAGGAACTCACGACCCAGGTCGTCCTGCCCCAGGGCCTCCAACGCGCCGATGAGCGGGGTGAAATAGACCTGGGGCCACGCCTCCGCGTACAGCTCCGCATACCCCTCCGCCGTGAGGCTGGCCCAGTCGACCTCCACGGGCACCTCGAAGCGCGCCGCGGCCTCCAGGTCCTTCTTCAGCTTCGGGTAGAGCGTTTCCTCGAACTGCTTCGCGGCTTTGCGTTCGGCGAGTCCCATTCAATTCTCCGGAAGGAGGGTGTGGGCGAAGAGCTTCGCCCAAGCCCCCAGCAGACGCCCAGGCCCGACTGCTCGTTCCATCGCCCTGGTCCAGCACGACCCACACCAGGGGGTCCATCCTGGGTCGTCCCGGCATCACTGTGCCGGGTTTTCGGGCACAGCCAGGCTTTTCTCTTCACCCGCGAACCAAGCCCAGGAGATCTCCATGTCGAAGTCATGGAACGTCGTCATGTGCAGTCTGGCCTCGCTGTGGATGGCCTGTTCGGGCGGCCTCGAAGATCCGACCCAGCCAGACCCCGCTGGTGAGATGCGATTGTCTGTCAGCGGCCTGACTGCCCAGCAGCTCGACAGTCTGGTCATCAGGGTGCAGCCAGCCAATGTCTCTCAAGCCCTGTCGTACTCCGCGACGACGGACACCTTCGTGGGCACGCTCGTATTGCCCGTTGGAGCGCAGAGCCTGACGGCGCAAGGTTACGTCGATGATGGCGCGGGAAACCCCATGCTCGTCGCGAGCGGCAGCGCCTCGGTGGACGTCATCGGAGGAGCGAGGGTAACGGTCCTCATGCGCCTCCAGGACCTCACCCCTCCCGTCCCACAGCCCGACATCGCGCCCTTCATCCGCTCGGCGAGCATCACCGGTACGCCCCGCGTCAATGAGCTCATCGGCTTGAGCGTGTCGGCCATCGACCTCGATGGAGACCCGCTGACCTATCAATGGACGAGCAACTGCCCGACGAGCGTGTTCACCCAGCCCACGTCGTTCTACACCCAGTGGGGAACCCGTGATGCGGGCCCCTGCCGACTCCAGGTCACCGTCACGGCGCGCGGCGTGACCGTGAGTCAGAGCATCAACGTGAACGTCGCGGCGCTGACGACTCCGCAGACCGGCGAGGTCGACGTGGAGGCCGAGTACATCGCCCGGCCGCTCGTCACCGCCATCCACATCCAGGGCCCCGGCCTCAGCGCCCGCCAGTTCCTCCGCCAGGACGCGGTGACGCGGCTCCCCTTCGTGGGCCCGAACCGGACCTTCCAGGTGGAGTTCTTCGTGGACTACGGCAACGGCCACGGCACGCGCACCGCGACCCTGGAGTCGACGTGCGGCACCGTGGTGCGCGGCACCGATACCTGCGCCACCAGCCCCGCCCCCGCGACGTGCTCCGTGCAGTACGCATGGACCACTCCGGCCCTGCCCAGCCCCACCTGTGTGGTGAAGGCCCGGGCAACGAATGGGACGCTGGCGGACTCCTTCGCCATTGGCACCATGGTGGACTGGGTCCCCTGACCGGCAGCCCCAAAAGACCCCACATTCCTGGGATGGACCTGCCCGGGTGATACCCACCACCCTTCTCTCCCGCCGGACACGCACCGTTCGCAAGAGGAGAGAGCCACGATGCTCACGCCGCTTCCACTGTCACGCTTCGCGACCCTGCCCCTCGTCCTCATCTGGGTCGCGCTGGCACTCGTGAGCCTGGCCTTTGGACTGGGTGGGTTCTTGAGCCCGTGCCGGTGGACCCCTGAGAGGGCACTTGCTCGCGCGTGTTCACCGCGCCCCGCTCCGTGACTGGAGCGGGGCCATGCACTCCGCCTACTCTGGACGGATGCTGAGGCGGATGCTGCCGACATCCGTGTCGCTGTAACCATCCACGACGATGGTGATGGCCTGCTGGGCCGTCAACGGGACACGGACTTCCGTCGTCCCGTCGTACCGGCTCCTGCCGTCGCAGGCCAGGACCGCCACGGGCTCACACGAGCGCGGGTACACCGCGACCACCGTACCGATGCTGGAGCCTTCCGTATCAATCACATACGTCCCCGTGGCGGGCGCCACCCAGAAGAACACCTTCTCGGGTGCGTCCGACGGGTAGTCACAGGTATCGACCTCGTGACGGATGCGGCTGGGGCCAGACGTGTTCGTCGCGGTCCAGATGGGGAGCGGATCCGTCAGGTCGACACCCTCGACGCCCTGGCAGTTGGCGCGCTCCGTCGTCCCCGAGGCGGATTGGCAGTCCGGGTCCAACGGATAGTCCTCAAGCCCATCCCCGTCGTTGTCAGCGCCATCGGAGCACACGGGCAACACCGGCGGGTCCTCCTCGGACTCCCCCTGGCGCGAGTCACACCCCGGCTCGTCGGGGTAGTCGACACGCCCGTCCCCGTCGTCATCCCGCCCGTTGCCGCACGCGAACGGCAGCTCCACCGTCAGCGTGAAGTCGACCGTGGCCCAGGCCTCGACGACGACCACCACTCGCTCGTTGGCCGCGAGGGTCGCGACGCCCATCGCGCCTCCCGGGTCGTTCCGGGACCTGCACGAGGTGAGGACTTCGCCTCTGCATGACTCCTCGCGCAGCGACAGGAACGGGCGGGCGTCATTGACGGCACTGTCCACCCGGAACCGATACGTCCCCGAGATGGGCGCCACGAAGTCATACGCCCGCGCCTGGGTATACCGGTCGTCATTCGTACACCCCGCCGACGCGGCGATATCCGTGACACGCGTCGTTCCCTGGATGACCACCGGCCCCAGCGGCAGCCCCTGCGTCGAGAGCAGCTCTCCGCAAACAACCTCGTCGTCATCCGCGGCGCTCAGACAGGACGGGTCGCCCGACGAGGCCGTGGAGAAGTCGATCAGTCCATCCCTCTGGCCCACGGGCTCGCTGTCCATCTGGTCGCCGCAAGCAGGCGCCGGGATGGGGTCCTCCTCGAAGTCGTCCAGTGGATCGGAACACCCGGGGTCGGTGGGGAAGCCATTCTTCCCATCGGCGTCCGAATCCATCCCGTCACCGCAGCGAGCGTCGCGGCATTGGAACTCGGTGGTGGACACCCCTCCGCCGGCCAGGTCTTTGGGACGACAGAGCTGGAGCTCAGAGCACTGGAACCAGGGCTGTAACGGATCACACGCCGCGTCGTCATCGAGGAGGCCATGCACATGGAGATGGGCCGTCCCTGTCCCTTCCGCGATGGCGTAGACGACCGCGGCCTCGTCCACGCGCGCGCTCGTGAAGACCTCCGACGACTCCGCAGGCTTCACGCCACACGTGATGGCCCGGTCATCGTCGGCGCACGAGTTTCTCAGGGACAGGCCGCTGAGCTGCGTCTCCGCCCCTACGATGATCAGTCCGGGCCCCGGCATGCGGATGCCGACCACCCGGTCCACGTGGTGCGCTGTCGAGCAGGTCAGACGATGGTCATCCGCCGCCCCACCGAAGTCGAGCGGGAGTACGGCCGTCTGGTCCAGGCCGACACTGGCTTCCTGTGTCAGGTCGATGGGTGCCGTGCAGCTCTCGCCATCTCCGTCCTCAGAGACTCCCGCGGCACTGCCACAGCCCGGGTCCTCGGGCCAGTCCACGAGCCCATCTCCGTCATTGTCCTGGTCGTCCGAGCACGTGGGCTCGGAGGAGGGGTCCATCTCGTCGTCGTCCTCGGGAGACTCGCAGCCCGGATCGCTCGGGTAGTCATGGACGATATCCCCATCGTCGTTGTTCTTCCCGTCACCACACTGGTTCCCCTGGCAACGGAACACCGGTGAGCCATCCAGCGACTGCTCGCCTTCCTCTTCGCTGCACACGCCGTGACCGCAGACGAAGTTCGAGTCGCCGGGCGTGCACTTCGCGCCAATTCCCAGGCGCGCCCGCTCCAGCAGGATTCCCTGGGTGCCACCCAGGGACGGGATGTACACCTTCGCGTTCTTCGACATCGGCCCGGTCGTCATGCTCTGGACCGAACCCGGCTGGCACATCGCCTGGCCTTCGATCGGCGTGCATCCGTCGGGTCCAGCCATGTCCTGGACGAAGATGAAGAACGGCAAGTTCCAGCTCCCCGTCGAGGTCAGCGTGAGACTTTCCACCGGGCCGTCGAACGGCAGGGAATGCCATGAGCCTTCCCAACTTGGGTTCGCCACGCCACACGGCCGTTCGACAGGTGTTGCTTGCGAACGGAGCACCGGTCGGAAGTTGACGCCCTGAGGAATGGGGACCGCGGCCGTACAGGCAGCGCCCGCGTTCGCCGCATGCACGGGCAGCGTCAGTGGCGCCGAGGTGGCCGACGCGTTGAGCATGTCGACCGCGGACGCAGTGAACACCGCCGGCTCCTCCGCTGCGGGCGTGAACGAAGCTGCT
Organism: Myxococcus sp. AM011; assembly: GCF_013372595.1. Classification (NCBI taxonomy): domain Bacteria; kingdom Pseudomonadati; phylum Myxococcota; class Myxococcia; order Myxococcales; family Myxococcaceae; genus Myxococcus; species Myxococcus sp. AM011. Next base: position 55,334 of record NZ_JABXEM010000016.1, on the reverse strand, counting down.
TTTTGGTAGCCGAGGTACACGCTCACCGACACGGGCCCCTCGCTCAGCAGGAGCGAGCTCCCAGCGAACACCTTCAGCGACTGGAGCTGGCGCTCGTCGAAGAAGGTCGCAACCACCGTGGTGGGGATCCCCACGACCGCATAGCTGTTGCGCGCGGAGAGCGAGAACCAGGGCGCGCGGTTCGCCACGACCGGCTCCTCATGAGTCTGAGTGACGCTCCTGCCACGAATGTCGGTGCCAACAGCGGATAGCCTGAGCGTGCCCTCCGTGAGCGTGAGAGGAGCCAGCGTGATACTGCAGATCCCCAACTCCGGGCAGTCTCTGGAGGCGGGAACGACGTCTCCATTCGGGAGCGTCGCGACCACCGACAACGTCGACATGCCCAAGTCATCCTCTGCGGAGATCTGGTAGCCGATCGAATGCCCGGCGGCCAACGGCAGGTTCGTCGGCCACGAGACTGTCCCGAAGGAGAACCAAGGGTCCGCGTTCTCGTCGATCCTCACCTCCGTATAGAGCCGCGCCTCGTGCCCCATCTGGTCGATGGCGAGCGCCATCACCACCACGGTGTTCTTTCCCTCCAGGCGTGGGTCCGTCAGGAGCGGCAGGAAGAAGGAGGTCTCCAGCGCGCCGTCCAGGCCGCCGCCGATGAACTCCGGGGTCCCTCCTCCCTCGATTTGCGTGGGGCTCACATACGTCGCGCCGTAGATGACCCAGGCACTCACCGTGTCCAGATCCCCATCGACGTCCGTCGCGTTGACCTGGACGTTGGCTTCGGTCCCCTCGACGCGAGCGTATTCCGCCGAGAAGTGATCGATGGTCGGGATGGCGACGGGCGCCAGCAGGACGTAGCTCCGCACTCCCGAATCGAGCCGCTGCCCCAGGGTGTCTTCGACGACGACCCGCAGCGTCACCACGTCACCCGTCTGCTTCCCGGAGAGGTCCAACGTGAAGTCGAGCGTATTGCGCGCCCCCTCATCCGAGGAGAAGTTGCTCGCGACGACTTCGCCATCGACATACAGCCGGAGGGTCGACGGCCCGTCATCCATCGCCGACAGCTGAAGCACGTTCTTCGCCGGGCTCGCGAACAAGCGACGGGGCATTCCCTGCAAATCCGAGGGAGGACTCGCCGAGCCAAGCACATGGATTGTCACCGACCCGCGCGCCGGCTGGCCCAACGCGTCGACCACGTCGACGTAGAGTTTCCGGTCGTCCACCAGATGGGTGGGGAGCCGGACCGAGCCGGAATAATACCCGTCCGTGCCCACCTTCGGCGTCAGCACCCCCAGGAACACGTCCTCCAGGCTCGCGGTCACCGTGTAGGGCGGAGTGCCGCCCGACACCTGCGCGGTGACCGGAATGGCCTGTCCCACGGCGAGCCGGGCGTACCAGTCCGGCGCGTACACTGACACCCACGGTTCTCCCTGAGCAGGCGGAGCCGCCACGCGGATGATTCGCTCTTCGGACAGGCCCTCCACGCCCTGGACCGCTCGGGCGCGAACCTGGAGCCGCAGCTCCGAGCCCGGCAGCGCGGTCTCCGGCACCCACCACTGTCCGGAGGCGGCGCCTGGCTCGAGGTGCGCGAAGGGCACCCCATCCACCAGCAGCAGCGCATCGTCCACGCGGGCCCCCGACACTCGCGCGTCGAACGGCACCAGCGTGCCCGGCGCCACCACGAGCGGCGCCGCGGAGAGCTGCAGCGTCGCGGTCGGAGCCGCGAGCGACGGAGGTGCCGTGAACACCGTCACGCCCGTGAAGCCTTGCGCGACGACAACGTGGTCTCCCGCCAGCACCGCATCCCTCGCGTCCGGAGCGGCCAACGTGGCCTTCAGCGCCGGAGTGGTGGTCGCGACATCCCAGAGCTGCACGCCCTGCTCCGTGGTGACCAGCGCCAGATGCCCCGCCAACCGGATGCGCCGCACGGGCCCCGGCGTCGACACCGTGCTCCGCGCCACCAGGTTCCCCACGCTGTCCAGCGCGTAGATCCGGAAGCCGGCGTCATTGCCCGCGAGCAACAGCTCCCCGCCCAGCGCCACGGCGTTCGTCGGCTCGCTCGCGATGCTGTCCCGCCGCAGGATGTCACCGGCGCGGTCCAGCTCCATCCACGTGAAGCCCGCGGGGCCTCGCGCGATGACGGCCCGGCGCTCATCTCCCGCGATGTCGAGCGTCGGCCCCTGCAGGTCCAACTTCTTGACGGACAGCACGTCCGGCAGGCTGGCCGTCGCTACGACCCCCGCGCTCACCGTCCACAGCCGTCCGGACGTCGCATGGAACCGCTCCACGCTCCCGACGCCAGAGGACAGCCTGGAGCCACGCGTGCTGTCCACGACGAAGGCCCCCGAGGTGTTCGCATCCGTCAACACGGACATCGCCGTTCCATTGAGCAGGAAGGTGTCCCCGCCCACACGCTCGATCTGACGCACGGCCTTCAGCGCGGAGACCGACTGCGACTGCGCGGGCCGCGACGGAATCGCGAGGTCCACCAGCGACGCCCCACCCAGCCCCGCCGCCACGACGACGCCGCGTCGCGCCGGAGACAGGCCCACCACCGCATCCGTCGTGGGCCAGGTGCCCATGACCGGGGGAGTCGTCCCATCGGACGTTCCTTCCGACAGCACCTTCAGCACCAGCCCCGACTCGGTCGCCGCCAGCAGCACGCCACCCGACACGCGCAACGCCCGCGCCGACAATGACTCCTGCGCGAGCACTCGCGGCGCGTACGGTTCACGCACGTCCACGGTGCGCAGCACCCCATCGTCGCCCGCGACGTAGGCCCGGCCGCGACTGACGGCCAGCGCCCGCGTCCCGGTTCCTAGCACCGCCTCGCCCTGTGCCACCAGGCTCGACGTGCCCACCGCCACCACCTGCACACCTCGCGTCATTCCCGCCACCAGCGTCGCGCCATCCACGTCAACCAACCGGACGTTGTCCAGGAGGTCCGTGAAGGTCTGTGAGGTAGGCACCGCCACCGGGCGCGCGTAGAGGCGCTTGAGCGACGCGTAGAACATCCGCTCACCCGTCACCGCCAGCAGCGGCGTCGTCACATACGGGACCGAGCGGCTCGCGTAGGAGTCCAACCGGGGCGCCGCGCGCTGGGTCAGGATGACTTCATCGATCCATGGCTGGCCCTGTTCCGCCACGAAGGCCCGGCTCGCCGCCTTGAGCGACATGACCGACGTGGTCTGCGTCGCTCCCACGAGGCGCGGCTGCTCCGGTCGCGAGACATCCACGACCTTCAAGCCGCCCTCCACCATCGCCACCAGGACATGACGTCCCTGGACGGCCAGCGACAGCGGAGTGCCCTCGAGCCGCACCATCCCCAACGGCGACACAGTCACCGTCGTCGCGTCACGCACCATCCGGCCCACGGCGACGCCCTTCGGAGTCGCCGCGAAGACCAGCTCACCGAGCAGCGCGACATCCACCGCTCCCGCGAAGTCCCCGGCGACGACGACCGAGCCGTCGGACATCGTGGGCGCCACCACCTCGCGCACCCTGAAGTCCGCGGAGCCACCGTCGCTGACGTTGCCCTGGAGGTCCTTCGCCCAGCCCTCCACGCGGAGCACCGTGCCCACCGGCGTGCCCACCGGCACCGTGTAGCTGAGCAGCGGTCCTCCCGTGGCCACCAGTGCGTCACCCAGCTTCACACGCAGCCCCTGCTCCACCACCGGCAGCGAGCCGTCCGTCGCCGTCAACTTCGCGGTCACCATCGAACCCGCCGCCACCACCGTGCCCGCGGGAGTCACGTCCAGCGCGGCAATCGACGGGAGCGTCTCGTCCGGAACCACCAGCACCTGGGTGTGCGCCACGGACTCGCGACCGTCGCCGTCGACCAGTCGCGCCGTCACCCACGCTTGGATGCTGCCCGCGCCCGCCGCCAGCAACGGCATCCTCGGAGTGGCCACCGTGGCCGGCGAGGCGAGGAGCAACTGCTCCGCCACCGTCCCCTGGCTCGGCCCCACGGCGAAGCTCACCGTGTAGCGCTCGGGCACGTCGCCCTGGAACGCCACCGTCATCGACACCGGCTGACCTTCCGAGGCCTGGGCGACAGCGGGCGTAATCGTGAACGGCGTGCCAGCCGGCTTATCATTCGTGAAGACGAGCACGGACCTGGGCGTGGAGATTGCCGTCTCGCTACCGTCCGTCGCGGTCGCCACCAACGTGACGCCATGTCCCGTTCCGGTGCCCACCAGGGGAACCGACAGCACCGCCGACAGGGCCGGCGACGTCACGGTGACGCTCCGGAGCACCGCCGCGCCGTCCATCAGCGACACCGTCACAGACGTCACCCGCGCCGGATCCACGAACCGGGGGACCACGGTCATGCGCGCGCCTTCCAGCACCTGCGCGGGCGCCTCCAGGCTCACGAACTCCGGGCCGGACGTCGCGGCCACCAGGGACACCACATCCTCCGCCTTCTCGGAGTTGCCAGCCTGGTCGTGCACCCACAGCTCCAGGTGCGCGCTCGTCCCCGTCAGCGGCAGGTCCACCGCGTCCGGCAAGCGGCCGTCGAGCACCTCCACCGTCCGGCCGTTCACCTTCAGCTCGGACACGTAGCCATTGAACGGGTCCACCTCGTCGCTCACCCCAGTGGTCAGCGCGAGCCGGCTTCCCGCCACACCCGTCCCGGGCGCGACCAGCGACACGACAGGCTCGCCAGGTCCACGGCCCAGCGGCAGCCGCGCCACGCTTCGCGCGTCCGCGGTCAGGATATCTCCGGCCGTGATGACCGCCGCTCCCGTCAGGGTGGGGTAGCGCCCCACTGCCACGGGATAGGCACCGCCCGACACGAGCTCCGAGCGGACGTCATGCACCCGAAGTCCCTGGGCGCTTCCCACGACGAGCCACGGCCCGAACACGGAGGCGGACTGTGCCGGGGCATCCAGCACGGCACCCTCCGGCGTTCCAATCCGCGTCAGGTCGCCCCCCGTCTCCTCGAAGCAACGCAGGGAGGTTCCGCCCAGCACGCAGGCCCTGTCCTCCCCCGCCGCCACGACCAGGTCCGCGTCCGCCATGGGCGCCGATGCCTTCACCTTGGGTGCATGCGGCGCGGACACGTCCACCGACGTCAGGCTCGACTCGCCCAACACCAGCGTGCGCGTCCCGCTCACGGAGATTCCCTTCACGGGCTCGCCGGGCAGACGTCCCGCGAGCTGACCCGAGGCCGTATACACCTCGACACCCTCATCCGTTCCCACCATCAGCAGCGCACCGCGCACCGCCGCCATCGCCGTGGGCACGCGCCGCACGTTGACCGTCGTCACCGTCAGGTCCGGCAACGACAGCAGCTCGACCACGCCTGCGCCTCCGCGACGCACCGCCACCGCGAGCCGGTCCTCCACGAAGGCCAGCCCCACCCCGCGCCCCTTCACCCGGCGCGTGCCGATGACGGCGAGCGTGGAGCGATCTCGCAGCTCCACCACGGCCTCTCCCACGGAGTCCTCGCGCAGCACCGCCCACGCGTCGCTCCTCGCGGCCACGGCCACCACCGGCAACGAGGGCTCTGGATTCACGCGCTCCTCCTCCCGCGCGAACACCGCCAGCGCACCCGTCTTCACGCTCGCCAACCGCTGCGAGCCCGTCTCCAGGGCCTCCACCCGGGCCACCACCGGCGCGCCTTCCGGACCGCGAGGCAGCTTGTAGCGCCCCTCCGTCCCGGAGAACGCAACGCCCTCCACCGTGAGCGAAGGCACGGGCGTCATCGCCCCGGCCTCGGCCTCCACCTGGAGCTGCGAGCCCCCCAGCCACATCGGCCCCACCGGCCGCGTCGCGACCTGGATGACCGGTGCGGGCTGCGAGTCATTCTGCACCAGGAAGCCCTGGACCAGAGGCTCGCTCTGGATTCCATCCACGTCCGTCGCCACCGCGCGCACCGCCACGCGATACGGCTTGTCGTTGACCAGCACGGGCACCCGGAAGCGATGGCTCCAGGGCTCGTGCGTCAGCGTCACGGACTGCAGGTCCAGCTCCAGCCGGACGGACGCGACACCCGCCGGCGCGCTCACGTCCACCACCACTTCGACCTCGTTGCCTTCCCGCAAGGTGCTGCCCACGCCCGGCGAGCGCAGACTCACCACCGGCTTCGTCGCGCTCGACGCGGCGCCCAGCACGGTGAGCGCCACCGTCGACTCCGCGTCGTTGCCTCGCGCATCCACGGCGTACAGCCGCAGCTTCACCTGCGTGTCCTCGGAGACGGACGGCGCCACCCAGCGCACCGGTCCGGGGACTCCCGCGAACGTGGCGATCTCCTTTGGCGCGGTCGTCCCCACCAACTGGTGGATCGTGGTGCGCGTGACGCGGTTGTCATCGGCCACGCTCGCGCGCAGCTCCAGGCTCGCGCCCGAGGGAATCTTGGCGCCCGGGGTCGGCAGCAGCCAGGCCACCGTCGGGTCCTGCACGTCACGCTCCACCATCACCTGCAGCAGCGCGGGTGCGGAGGTCTGTCCACGCGAGTCCGTCGCCACGGCGACCAGCTCGTGGACCTCGCTCACTTCTCCCGTCAGCACGAGCGGGAGCGTCTCTTCCAGCACGCTCGTCGTCCCCGCCAGGCCGGTGACACGGCGCAGCGGCTGTCCGTCCATGCTCAGCTCGATGGAGCTGAGCTGCTCGGGGTCTTCCGCGGAGACTCGGAGGGCGAGCGTCTCGCCTTCCTTGCGCTGCACCGCCGCGAGCGCGGGCTCCGTGAAGCTCACGGTGGGCAACCTGTCGTTGGTCAGGTTCACGATGGCCGTCACCGTGGCGTCGTTGCCACTGCCATCCACCGCGCGAGCCACCAGCGTGGACGTGCCTCCGGCCGGGATGCTCCGCCAGGTGTGGCGGTACTTCGGCTCGTACGGCGACACCCTCGCCAGCGCCTGGCCATCCACGGAGAGCTCCAGGTTCAACGGCCCCGGGCCCGTGTCCGTGCCGGACACCACGAAGGTGTACTCCGTGCCCACGCCCAGCGTGGAGTTGTGCACCGCCGTCGTGCGTCCGTCGAAGGCCAGCGCCACCGTGGGGTCGAGGACGTCCACGGCGTAGAACGTCTTCGACCGTGGCGCGGGCTGCACGTTGCCCACGACATCGTAGACGTTCGTCAAGGTCAGCATGTAGCCCTTGGTGGACTCGAGGTTGGCCGCCCCCGCCGGTCTCGTGAAGGTCACCGTCGATCCAGACACGCTCAAGGTGCCCGCCAGCGCCGTGCCGGTCGTGACGTTCGTCATCACTGCCGTGGTGAGCGCCTCGGGAGCCACGCCCAGCCGCACGGGCTCGTCGAACGTCGCGCTGAAGATCTTCTGCGCGAGCGGCACGAAGCCGGTGGGCAGGTACTCGGGCGTCTGGGTCGGCGCCTTCAGGTCTCCCCGGTGGAGCGACTGCTCCAGCACCAGGCTCGCGCCCGGCTGGGAGAGGTGGAGCGGCACCCAGCCCGTCCCTCCCGCGGGGATGCGGACATCCACGCGGTTCGTCGCGAAGTTCGCGAGCTGCGCGGGAGGACCGCTCTGCGTGAAGCGGACCTCCAAGCCCCGCGTGAAGCCCGTGCCCGTCAGGCGCACCCACTGCCCCGCGTGGTCGACGCGGTTCGGAGCGACCTCGGAGACGGAGAGCGGCGTGTTGTAGACGAAGCCACCGGGCACCTCCGCCACGTCGTTCCCGCTGACCACGCGCACCAGCACCGGCCCCGCGTGCTGCGTCGCCGGAGCGAGCACCCGCAACTGGGTGGCCAGGGCCTCGTGCGTCGGGTCATCCGCGGCCGGCTTCAAGCCGAAGAACACCCGCGAATCCGGGGTGAAGCCAGAACCGTCGATCGTCACGACGGTGCCACCCGTCAGGGGGCCATGGTCCGGGGAAACCTCGGAGACGGAGACACCGGAAGCCTCCGCGCCGCCACGGAACGAGTACGTCCAGTCCCCGAGCACGGTGCCGCCCTTGTAGGACGTAGGCCCCAGGGTGATGCGCGCGGAGTAGTCCCGACCGGGCACGAGCGCGCTGGTGGGCTGCGACCGCAGCGTGGATCCCGACCGTGTCACCGTCACGGGCAACACCGTGTTCCCCTCCAGCAGGAGGATGGACGACCCGGTCACCACCGACAGGGCCAGCTCACTCGCGACGGACACCGACACGGGCGCGTTCAGCGGCAGCGCGCCTCCGGGCCGGGGCGACAGGTGGCGCACCGTCGGGTACGGCAGCGTGTCGAAGAGCTGCGTGCGACCCGACAGCGTCGTCACCAGCACGAAGCCATCCCCCACCAGCGGACGGGGCTGGTAGCTGGCGGTGTGCGTGAAGAAGGTCCGCTCGACGAAGGTCGTCGACGGTGTGGTGTCGATCCACGACGCACGTCCCGTGCCCGCGGCAATCAGCCACGGCCCCGAGAGCGCCACGGCGTTCGGCACGCTCGCGGACTCGCCATTCGAGGTCCAGGAGCCCAGAGACCTGGGCGCCGTCGGGTCCATCGCCTCCAGGACGTACGCGGAGTTGCCCGCCGCCACGGCGATGCGGCTGCCCTCCACGGACAGGTCCATGGCCATCCCCGCCAGCCCGCCCACGGTGCCCAGCACCTTCAGCTCACCATCCTTCAGGCTGCGCAGCTCCACCCGCGAGACCTGGTTCTGCTCCAGCAGCACCGCCAGGGCATCTCCCACCACACCCAGCGCGGCGATCCGCGAAGGCGACAGTGAGTGCTGCGCCAGTACCACCAGTTGGTCTCTCGACTGGCCCGCCTCGCGCATCTCGCCGAGCAGCACCAGCTCGCCGCCACCCGCCACGGCGACCGTGCTGGCCCCAGGGCCCACGGCCACGGACGTCAGGAACGCGCCCGCCACCAGGGGAACGCGGTCCAGCTCCACCGGTGCACAGGGCACTCCCGGGCCACTGCCACACGCGCCCAGGTCATACCGAACCACCACGTTCGTCCCGAGCAGGACGGCCCGGCTTCCCGACACCGCCAGCGACATGGCACCGCCCACGCCGGGCACGCGGCCCAGCTCAAGCTTGTTGCCGGACGTCGACAGGTCGATGGCGACCAGGTCGCTGTCCCGCGCCTGCAGCAGCGTCGTCCCCACGAGCGCGCTCGCGGGCCCACCGGCCTGGAGTTCCTCGCGCTTCGCCAGGGTGAAGGTGAAGCCCCCCGCCAGCACACTGCCCACCGCGCTGCCTCCCGTGGGCGTCTCCACGCGCACGTCGACAGGCCCGACGATTCCATCCGGCACCTTCGCCGTCAGCACGCCCGACACGTCCACGGTCGTCGCGCTCGCCGGCACGCCGGAGAACGTCACCCGCGAGCCGGCATAGAAGCCCTCGCCGAAGAGGCGGACCTGCGCGCGGCTCATCGTCTCCGCGAAGGTCGGCTCCACCTTCGTCAGCTTCGGAACCGGCAGGTAGCGATAGGCACCCAGCCGCGACACGGACAGGCCATCTGGATTGCGGACCTCCACCGAAGCCGCGCCCGCGACGCCAGGAGGCGCGATGACCTGGATGACCTTTCCACCCTGCGACACGGCGCAGCTTCCCCCGGACGTCGCGCCCGCCGGCTTGCCGCCGACAAGCACGGTGCAGCCCGACATGAAGCCGGTGCCATGCAGCGTCACCGTCTCACCACCCGCCGTCAGGCCGTAGGCCGGGCTCACCTCGCCCAGGGTTGGACCGGAGACGGTGGCCTGCGTGGCCGTCTGGAACCGAATCTCCGTGTCCGTGCCCAGCTCACCGCCCTGCAGGTCGGCCAGGGCGCTGCCCACCTTGAGCACGTAGCGCGTTCCCACACTCAGCGCGGGCGACGGCGTGAAGGTGGCACGGGCACCGCCCTCGTCCGAGCGGGCCTCCACCGAGCCTGTCACCGCCTGGCCCGTCGACGTCTCCAGACGCACCTGGTCCAGCGTGCTCGTGCTCGGCAGCTCCGACAGGAGCACCGTCGGCTTCGTCCCCACGGGCACCGTCTCACCCTCGGACGGAATGGAGCCACGCACCTCCAGGTGGTCCAGCATCACCGAGGCGATGGTTCCCGCCAGCGCTCCATCCCCCGTGTCCGGCGACTGGATGGGCAGCTCCACCGCTCGCCCGTTCTTGTCGAGCACCAGCGTTCCCACCATCAGGTACTTGTCCATCATCGCCAGCGTGTTGGCGTCGCCCTGGACCAGCGCATGCTCCAGCGCGGTGGGGCTTCCCGCGTGCGGCACCCGGAAGCGCTGCACCTTGCCGCCACCCGCCGCCACGTACGCAATGCCCGCGGCCACCCGCGTCTGCTCCGCGGAGACCCGGCCATTGCCCATCACGTCCGCGAGCAGCAGCGCGCCCACCAGCGACGGCTGGTTCGGCGTCTGGAGCTCGATGACGGACACCTGCGCCTTGGCGCCGAGCGACACGTAGGCCCGCGAGCCCTCCGTCGTGATGTGGCGCGCGGAGGCGATGAGCGGAACCTCTCCCACCTGATCCAGATCTCCCCGGCGCGCATCCAGCACGAGCAGCCGGGTTCCCCCCGCCCCCTCCGCCGAGGCGAGCAGGTAGTGGCCATGCAGCGCCAGCGCCGTGACGCCGCCCTGGATGAGCCGCTGGTACGTCTGACGCGGCTGGGGATTCTCCGTGGTCCGGTATGCACGAATGCCCGCGGCATCCGCCGCGTAGACCATGTCTCCCCCGGCCGCCACGGCCACCGTCGCGCCCGTCCCCGGCAGCGAGTACGTCACCGACGAGGCGGAAGGCCGCGTCACGTCCACCACCTTCAAGCCACCCGTCCCCGCCGCGACGTAGAGGACGTTGCCCATCTTGGCCAACTGGTATGCCCCCGACGTCCCGCTGTCGCTGAACATCACCCGCGCCATCTGCCGGACCGCTGTCTGCTCGGACAGGTCGGCGATGAACAGGCCGCCCTGGGACTGCGAGCGCAGCCCTCCGCCCTCGACGGCCGCGCCGTTCGGGCCGGTGACGTCCACCTCGCCACCGATGGAGGCATAGAGGACGCCACGGTCCACCAGGACGTGCCGCAACGGAGGCGTCTCCAGCCGCGCCGTCGCTCCCGCGCCATAGAGGAATGAGCTGGCGCGCACGGCTTCGCGAGGCTGGGTGCCACCGTCATGCGTGGGAAGCACCAGGCGCGCCTTCACATCCACCAACCCCGCCGCATGGGGCGGAGCCACCGCCGTGGCCTGACCCGACGTGCGCACGTTCACCGTGAAGGAGTGCGCGTCGCCGAAGAAGACCTCCATGCCCGGAATGAAGCCAGTGCCCGTGAGGGCCACTTCCACGCCACCCTGCTGGCTCGCATGGTCCGGAACCGGCGCGCTCAAACGGAGTTCGTCTCGGTACGTGAAGGCGCCCAGCCGCGTCGCCTTCATGCCGTTCGCGTAGCCCACCTGCACCGCCGCGGGCCCAGCGACCGACGACGGGGGAATCCGCACGGTGAGAGCGCCCGTCTCGGCGTTCCACACCACGTTGCCCTCACCGGTGATGGGCGCACCACCCACGGACACCACAAGGCCCGCGCCACCCAGGTGCGTGCCGTCGATGCGCACTGTCGTCGTCTCGGTCCGTAGACCACTCGACGGAGTGATGGTGGTGATGGCGGGCATCAGGCGGCCGGCCAGGTCCACCTTGAACTTGAAGAAGACCGACGTCGCCAGCGGACGCGACAGCCCGTCCTCGGACAGCGTGGACTTCACGCCGCCCGCCGCCAGGGACACCTCCACCTGCTCACCGGGCTGGAAGACGTCCGCCATATCGGGCGTGAAGAACAGCGACGAGGTCCGCAGGGCGGTCGCCTCCACCCGGCTGACACCCGTCACCACTCGTCCAGCGGGGAACGCCGTCGAGAAGGCCTTCACGCTGAAGGCTCCCGGCACCAGCGAGTCGAGCGCCACGGGCAGCGAGAAGTCGATGCGGACCTCCGTGCCCACCGGGGCCAGCGACTCTGGCTCCGGGGACGAGCCCACCGCGAGCAACTCCGCGGGAGCAATCTCCACGACGGTGCGTCCCGCGCCGCGCGTGGCCACCCACAACGAACCGCCGAACCACGTCAGGCCGGAGCCCTCCGCGTCCAGCAAGGTGGACTGGAGCAGCACCGGCTGCCCCTCGTGCGCCGTCGACACGTCGAAGACGTACAGGCGCCGGCCCACCGTGACGTAGGCGCGACCCGAGCGCACGGAAATGCGCGCGCGCATCAATTGGTCCGTCGACACACCGGCATCGATGACGACCCCGCCCAGGCGCGCGCCCAGGCGGTCATGGATGGCCAGCCGCAGGCCGTTGCCACCCGAGGCGTTGATGTTCGACGTGAGGACGTAGAAGCGGTTCGCTCCCAGGTCCAGCGCCAGGCCGTCCTCCGGGTACAACGGGATGGAGCGCACGAACACAGGCTGCGGCCCCACCAGTTCGAAGACCTGGATCTGCCCGCTGGCCGCGCCCGGCTGGGTGACGCTGAGGTAGGCCTGCGTGCCCTCGATACGGACGCCCGTGGCGATGCCACCCGTGGTGGCGCGCCCCGCGATATAGGGCCGCTTGCTGTCGGCCACGTCCACCACCGTCACCCCCGCGCCCTCGGCCAGCAGCACCAGGTGACCGCTCACATCCAGGCCATTGACGGCGGCGTCCGTCCGCACGCCGCTCAGACGGATGGGCCGCTCCTCGAGCGTCACGTCGAAGATGTCCAGCCCCACTGAGTGGGCCGGCGCTCCCACGCCCACATACAGCGTGTTGCCCGACAGCCGCAGCTCGGACACTTCCTTCGGCGGATAGCCGGGCAGCCCCAGGTTCGTGCCGAACGGCAGGTCGTAGGCGTAGGTCGCCACGTCCCATTTCCGCGTCGTCTCCGGAGTGGCGCCAGGAAGCACCAGGCTCACGGTCTCCATCCCCGGCGTTTTCGCCTCGGGCACCGTGAACCGCACCGTGCGCAGATCGACGATGTCGACGTCATCCGCCATCGTCGCCGCGCCGAAGCGGACCTTCATCCCCGGCTGGAGCACGGACTGGTCGAACACCAGCGTCGCCCGCGTCCCACCGCCCACCGGGCCATGGTCTGGGGACAGCGTCGCGTGCGCCAGGGCCGGGTCATCGATGTAGAAGAGCGCGAAGGCCAGCTCCGACTTCGGCCCGCCCGGGTGGGTAATCGTCACATCCACGGGGCCCGCCTGCTGCGCCCCCGGCGCGGTCAACACCATCTCCGTGTCGCCATTCGAGCGAGGGCAGGTGCTGAGGGTGCACGTCACCACGTTGGCGCCGATGCGCACCTGCTCCGTGCCCATGAAGCCCGAGCCCTTGAGCGTGAGGCTTCCACCCGTGGCACGCGCCAGTGTGGTCGGCGACACCGACTTGAGCGACGGCACCCGGCTGCTTGCCTTGCCGGTGGTGAACGTAGCGCGGAACGCCTTCAAGAGGTCTCCGCCCCGCTCGTCCGTCACGTCAGTGGTGACGAGCAGCGTGTAGTCCGCCTCGGCCTTCAGCGTGCCCTGCACGGAGGCCTTCACCGTGTAGAGGCGCTTCATGTCGTCACGCTCCACGGAGAGCTGCACCACGGCGGGCTGCCCCTGGGCATCGAGCGCGGGCTGATCGTCCTCACCCAGGAGCTGAACGGACGCAGGCACGACGCTCGGCGCGAAGAGGGGGCGGTTAAAGCGCACCATCAGCACCGGGCTGTCGGGGGTGATGATGGCGCCGCGCTCCGGATTCACCCCGGTGACGAACGAGAACGGAACCTGCAGCTCCGTCAGGCGGTCTCCACCCGCCAGCAGCAGGCGATCTCCCGCGAGCGCCACGTCCATGGCCGACTCGGTGTTGCCTCCGCTCACCAGCTTTGGAGCACGCGGATTCGACACGTCGACCAGCACCACGCCACCCTCCTTGGCCGACACGAAGAGCATGTCCCCCAGCAGGCGCAGCCGCTGCGGCTGGCCCGGCGTGTTGGACAGGGTCTCGTCGAAGTCGATGCGCGGGCAGTCCAGCGCCTCCTCGGGGTTCGGGCAGTCCAGCTCCACCGCCTGCGCGGGGTTGCTGATGTCGATGAAGCGGAGCCCCAGCTCCGCCGCCGCGACGATGGCCGTGTCCCCCACCACCACGACGTCCGTGAGGTTGGCGGGGAAGGTCAGCCGCTTCAGCAGCGCCGCCCCGGGCCGAGCGGCGTCGTAGATCTCCAGGTGGCCCTCGGGCTTGTCTGTCTTCACGTGGTACGTCGTTCGCTGTCCACCTCCGGCACCACCTCCGAGCGAATACTCGGGCGGCGGGGGCAACGTCCCTTCCGGGTTGTTGCAGTAGTGAGCGCCCTCATGGTGTCCGGTGGCGACGAAGAGCCGGCCTCCGTGCACGGTCAACCCGTAGGGCTCGCCCCCCGGAGACAGCGTCCCCACCAGCAGCGGGTCCGCCGGGTAGCGCGTGTCCAGCAGGCGCAGGATGCCCCCCTGGCCCGCCGCGGGCTCGGAACCCACACAGGGTCCCGAGTCTGGCGGAGGATTCGGCGCCATCTTGTTGAAGGCCACCCAGCTCCCCATGGGCGTGGGCAGCAGGCGCGTGGCGAACTCGGGGGATCCCCAGTCTCCGAACTTCGCCCGGCCCAGCTCCGTCATCGCGCGGTCCGTCGCCGTCGTCACCGCGAGGCCGGCCGCGCCATTGGCGATGAGCACCTGGCCGGGCAGCGTCGCCACGTCGAGCGAGTCCGGCGTCAGGTCGAACTCCGGCCATGGCGTTTCGCCAGGCAGGTAGCCGAACAGGATGGCCTGGAGCAGGTCCACCTTCGCGACAAGGGGATTGACGGTCTGCCCCACGGAGGGGACCGGCTGGCCCGCGTTGCGGACATCGAACGTGCCCGCGGTGAAGGCGTCGAAGTAGCGACCTCCCTTGATGTACGTGGCGTTGAGGTCCCTCGGCACGCGGTTGCCGTTGATGGCCGCTCCCGCCGAGGAATACAGATACAGGGGCTCCTCGAGATCCGCGGCCAGGGCCTTCGTGCGGAACGCGGAGACGGTGGCCACGCCATCCGCAGTCGTCGGCGCACCCTGCGACTGCGGCGTGCGCCCGCGCTCCAGGCCGTAGCCCACCGCGGTCGCGAGGCGACTCTCTTCAGGCAGCTCCGAGCTTCCACCCGAGCCCTGGTTGTCCGGCAGCAAGGACGTCACGCGCACTTCCGCGAAGCCATCCACCCCGAAGGACCCTGGAGGCGCCGTCACCGCCAGCTCCTCCGTGGACAGGACCTGGACAGACGAAGCCAGCAGCGTGCCGACGTAGACCTTCGGCGCGCCCAGCGCCCCATAGGCCCAGGCCGGTAGGAAGCCGTCACCACGCACCCGCATCTGGCTGCCGCCGAACGGGTTGAGGAAGCGAGGCGTCGCACGGGTGATGATCAACGGTGACTTGTAGAGGAAGCCGCCCGCGCGGCGGTCCCACAGCCCCGAGCCCGACTCCAGGTCCCCGCCCTCGTCCAGTACACCGTTGATGACCACCACGTCCGCGAGGCCAGGCACGCCTGGGGGAACCTCGACCTCCAACAGCGTCGACGACGGGACCTCCGAGGGCCACACCGTGGCCCGCTCGCCGCCAATCAGGACGGTGGTCGCCGCCGCGAAGTTCCGTCCAAGAATCTGGACAATCGAGCCACCGCCCGTGGGCCCCACACGAGGCACCACCTGGGAGATCTCCGGACGCAAGCCCGGAGCGTGCGCTGCATCGAACTCCACCTCGAAGGGCGACAGGAGATTCTTGCCATCCGGCGTGAGCAGGTCCGCGGACACCGACAGCTTCAGCTTCGAACCCAAGGGCAGCGGGTTCTCCGGACGGAAACGGATGAGCACGGTGCTGACCGGCTCCGTCGCGCTGCCCGCCTCCAGGTCCGCGCCCGTCGCGCCCGTGCCCAACCACTCGATGTCGTCCACCGTCAACGACACGGCCTGACGCGTGCTCTCCGGCGTCACCGTCGTGGAGAACGTGAGCAGCAGCGACGACACGTCGATCGGCACCACGTCTCCGGCCTTCACGCTCGCGGAGACCAGCGTCAACTCCGCCGCCGGACCGAACTCCAGCGACCAGCCCGCGTTGCCACGGTTCCTGGCGCTGACGATGCGACCTCCCGCCACGGCGACGCGCTCGGCGGAGCCACCGCTCGCTCCCGCGACATGGTGCAGCAGTCGGGGATTCAGCAAATCGCGCAGGTCCACCACGGCCACGCCCGCCGCACCCACGGCCACGTAGGCCACATCGCCCACCAGGCGCACGTCCGAGGCGAAGCCCTTGAGCATGTCGGTGCCCAGCGAGGCACCGCGGACAGGGTGCGCGGGATTCGACACGTCCACGAGCACCAGGCCCTCGGTCCCCGCCGCCACGACGGCCACGTGGTCCCGACGCAGGCGCACCCGCTGGACATCCAGCGGCAGCGAGCCCTGCTGGGCCGGCATCCGGTCCACCCGCACCGTGTGCAGGTGGCCGCCGGTGAAGCGATGGCCCGGGGTCCACGTGCCGGTGCCCACCACCGCCAGCTCCTCCTCCACGGCCAGCGCGCTGACCTCGGGGAGCAAGGGGTTCCCCAGGGTGTTCAGCAGGAAGGCCCCGTTCGTGATGTCGAAGCTGCGCAGCCCCCCCTTGCCCGCGGCGGCCAGCAGCCGGTCGCCACGCAGGTCCAGGCCGAAGGCCGCGCCAGGGCCAGCAGCGGTGGAGCGAATCATCTTGGGCGTGGCAGGGTCGGAGATATCCAGTTCGAGGATGGTGCCCGCCGTGTAGCTGCTCCCGTCCTGAGTCGCGCCCGCGCCGATGAAGAGGCGATCATTCCACTCGGACGCATACGCGATGGAGAGCAGTTCTCCACCCAGGTAGTTCCACGTCCCGATGATCCGGTCGTCCTGACGGTCACTGTCCTCGTCGATGACCTCGTTGCGGCGCTCGGGCGGAATCGGCGTCCCCGCCAACCTGCCCTTCAGATAGAGCCCCGACAGGTCGACGATGCGAAGGCCCGCAGTGCCCACCATGTAGACGTGGTCGCCAATGGTCACCATGTCGTGAATCGCGCCCTGGAACGCCACCGCCGAGTCCGTCGGCTGGTCGAAGATGTAGGCGTCCTCGAGCGTGGCGCTCGTTCCATCCGACTGGGTCACCGTGACGTCTACCGCGCCGCGAAGGCCGTTGGGCGTGTACGCCTCGATGCGCTCCATGCCCAGCACGCGCACGCGAAGGGCGGGCGTGTCGCCGAATCTCACCTGGACGGTGCCGCTCGTCGTGAAGCCGGTGCCCCTCAGCAGCACCTTCGTTCCACCCGAGGCGGGGCCTCGGCCCGGAGTGACAGCGAGCAGCGACAGCGACTTCGTGTAGATGAACGCACCCGCGCGTGTCAGCGAGCTGCCGGACGGGTTGCGGATCTCGAGCGACGCGGCGCCATCCACGGTCGACGCGGGCGTGCGCACGACGAGCTGGTTCGCGGAGAACGACTCGAGCTCCGCGGGAGCACCGCCCAGGCGGACCTCCAGACCGGTCTCGAAGCCACTCCCCTTCAGCGTCACGAGCGTGCCGCCCGCCACAGGGCCCTCTCGGGGCGAAATCGAGTCGACGACGACCTGACGAGCCACCGTGTCCTGGGACGTCTCGAACTCCGTGACGAAGCGCCCGGGCATGAGCGAGCCATCCGCGCTCGCCGACTGGAGGCCGGAGATGACCAGCCGGTGGCGAGTCAGTGCCCTGAGCGTCGGGGTCGGGTCGATGACGAGCTGGCGGACCCCGGCCCCACTCACCTGCAGCGAGACCAGGACGGGGACTTCCTCGCCCTCGGCGGAGCCATCCATCCGATAGAGCCGGGCGTTGACCGACGACACCTCGCGCACCGCGAGGTTGAGATCGGCGACGAGCGTTTCCGTGGTGGGAACGCCCGTCGCATACGGCGCCGGACGCATGGCCATCACCATGGGGAACGGCACCGCGACGACGACGAACCCGTCATTGGGCGCGGGCTGCCCGGGCGGCGAGTAGACGGTGCTGATGGTGGCCGCCACCACGCCCTGGTCGATTCCCACATCCGAAAGCAACGTCGCGGGCCACAGGTCCACGGCATCCACGGCAACGGGCGCGGCCAGCTCCGAAACCGCCGAGAGCTGCACCACGCCGGCGCCCGCATTCACACCCAGGTGAGTGCCGAGCGCGGACAGCGAGAAGCGCGTGCCCACGAGGGCCGGGAGCTGTGCCACCTTGCGAGGCTGCGTGGGAGGCGCCAGGGAGACCGTGGAGGCCGCCAGCCCGGACGACGACAACCCGCGTCCCGAGTGGATGGCCAGGTCCCCCAGGTCCTGCGTCTCGCCCACCACCGGGAAGCCTGGGCGCGTCAAGTCCACGACCAGGGTGGACACGTCGTTCCCGGACCGTGCGAGCAGCAAGGCATGGCGGCCGATCATCCGCACCTTCTCGATGGAGGGCGTCCGCACCGAGCCCTTCATCAGGAAGGAGCGCACGGAGCCGAGCAGCGTGGGACGCAGCGGCTCCACGAGCGAGAACACCGCGAGGCCACTGTCGCCCGCGGCGACGAGCGCCAGGTCATCCACCAAGGCGATGTCGTGCGCCTTGCCCTCGTAGGGCAGCGCCATGACGAGCCGGGGCTCCGTGCCCACGCTGACGTCCACCACGAGCAGCGACGGGCCGCCCTCGCCCACCATGTCCACATGGGTCAGCTCCGCGGCCTCGGCCGCCACGTAGGCGATGCGCTCACGCACCGCGAGCGCCTTGGGCTGATAGGGCGGAGGGAAGGAGACGCCACCCATCACCTCGGAGTTTTCCGGCACGGAGATGTCGACGATGGACAGCGCACCCTGCGTGCTGCGCTTGAGCACCTCGATGACATCCTCGCCCTGTTGAATGGACGCATCCGAGAGCAGATAGGCGCGGCCCTTCTCGAGCACGAGCGAGCCGGGGCGACCCTGCGGCAGCCGGGACGAGGGCCGGCCTTCCGTCCCATCGATGGCCGGCTGGTACCGGCCGATCCGCTTCGTCGTCGAGAGGTGGGTGTAGAGGTAGGCGTTCTCCGCCATCGCGAGCTGTCCGTCCGGGTTGCTGACGAAGATGTCCGCTGGCCCGAAGCCGCCGCCAGGCGTCGTCACCCGCATGCGCCCCGGTGACAGGACGATGGCCGACGGAGCCTGACTGCCTCGCGCCGTCTGCGCGCCCTGGCCTCGGAAGTAGACCTCCGCGCCCTGCTGGAAGCCCGCTCCCGACAGCTCCACTTCCTGCCCGCCCGCCAGGGGACCGGAGGCCGGCGAGACGAAGCTCACCTGCAGGATGTCCATGTAGATGAAGCCACCCAGCAGGCTACCCTGCAGCCCCCCCGGGTTGACCACGGTGACCTTCACGGGCCCTTCCACCTGCTGCGGCGTGCGGGCGGTGAGGACTGTCTTCGACTCAGTGACGGAGACCTCCGTCGCCTCCGCGTTGGAGAAGTACACCCGGGCGCCGGGCTCGAAGTTCGCGCCGCGAATCGTCACGCGCGTGCCTCCGTCCACCGGGCCCGCGCGAGGCTCCACACGGTCCACGCGCGGCACAATCCCCTCCTCCGTGCGCGTACGGAAGCGCGAGAGGAAGCGCTTCCCCAGCGTCCGCTGGAAGGTGCTGCCCACCGCGGCCTCCACGGCGATGGAGTGCTCCTTGCCACGCGCGAGCTTCACCCCCGCGGGGAGCAGCAGCTCGATGCGGTAGCTGTCCGTCGGGCTCACTCGCGCCTCGGTGGCCAGCTCGCGGCCATTGAGCAGCCCTTCGCGCAGGATGACACGCGCCGAGCTCACCGTGGCCGGGTCCACCGGCTGAGAGAAGCCCACGGACAGCGCCAGCTCCGGCGCGCCGAGCGCCACCTGCTCCGCGCCATTTCCAGGCGTGGTGTCGGTGACGATGAAGCGGGGCAAGGTGAACTCGGCCACACCCTGGTGACCGAACAGCGTCATCAGGCCGGCGCCCGTCATCGACACGTCCAGCGCCGCGGGCACGTTGGCCCGCACGGACGTCGTCGCGAGGCCCTCGTCATCGATGATGGAGGCGGTGAGCAGGCCCTTCACGGGACGAGAGGCCTGGTCGATGAGCTGCACCGTGGACACCGACACGTTGCCCAGGCCCGACACCGAGCGCTGGCCCGTGGCCATCAAATCCGCGCGGCCCGGGGCATGCGACAGCAGGGACATCACGCGCGGCGTGCCACCACGCACGTCGACTACGGCGAGCGAGGCCGTGGCGCCCTGGCAACCCACGTGGACGCGCTCGCCCACCACTTCCAACGTCTCCGCGCCACCCGGCACCGCCGCGTGGCCCAGCTCACCCAGCTCCGGGTCCAGAAGGTCGAACACCCGCAGGCCTCCCGACCCCGCCGCCACCAGCAGCTTGTCGCCGAGCACCCCCACGTTCAGCGCGGGCCCGTTCGTGGGCAGCGTCGTCAACCGCTGCGGATAGTCCGCGTTCGACAGGTCCACCACCACGACGCCCTGGTGGCCATTGGCCACGAAGGCCAGTTGCCCCGCCGCCACCACTCCGCCCACGTCGTGGCCCGACAGCTCGATGGAGCCCCGACGCGTGATGTTGCCCTCGTTGCTCGTGTCGAACAGCACCAGCTCGCCGTTGCGAGCCGCCAGGTCATGGCTGACGCTGACGAGCACCAGGCGCCCATGGAAGGCCGAAGCCACCGGCACGCCTTCCAGCGGGTGCGCGACCAGGGCCTCCAGCGGAGCGTCCGTCACGCGGAAGAACTCCACGCCCCGGCGCACCGGAGCGCCCAGCGGCAGCCCCGTGGCACCCACCACGCCCAGGCCCGCGCCGTCCAGAGCCAGCGCGGACAGGCGGGTGCTCTCGCCCGAGCCACCAAACGGCTTGTACGGCGTCCGGGAGGGTCGCATTCCGGCCTCCACCTGGACGACCTGCGACGACGCGGTGTTTCCAGACAGGTCCTTCGCGCGGGCGTGGAGCGTCACGGACTTGCCCGCCAGCGGTGTCGGCACCAGCCACGAATAGCGGTACTGCGGCCGGTTCGCGGAGCTGGTCACCATCACCGCCGAAGCGCCAACCTCCCCCGACACCGTCTCGCCCGACTCCGACGTGTAGCTGGCGAGGAAGCCCACGTCATGGATGCCGGCGTTGTCCACGGCGAAGGCCGACAGGAGCAGCGGGTCGCCTTCGGTGACGACATCGAGATACGGCGGGTCGGCGAGCTCCACTGCCGGCGCCGTGGTGTCGGGGATGGTGCCCACCTTGCGGGCGGGCGTCTCCGCCTCCTGTCCCGCCTTGTCCACCGCCACGGCCTTGATGAAGAACTCGCGGCTTCCGCTGCCGATGGGCGCGACGAAGCTCGCCACGTAGGCGTTGGGTCGGCCGGGAATGCCCGCGGGAGCCAGCGCGGTAGCCACCTTGCGGCCGTCCACGAAGAACGACACCGACTCGATGCCACTGTCCACGTCGATGGCGTTGGCCTCCAGTCGCAGCCGCGCGCCGGCGAAGACGGTGCCGTCTGCCTCGGGCCGCGTCAGCTCCACGGTGGGCAACTGGTCCGCGACGACGTTGAACGCGATGGGCTCCGACTGCGTCGACTGTCCGGCGGTGTCCACGGCGCGCGCGGCGATCCACAGGCGCTTGCCCACGTCCGTCGGGTCCGCCACGTAGATATGCTCGAACGGCAACTGGAAGCGGCGCCCCACCTCGGCGAGCGAGTCCTTCGTCGGGCCCACCAGGAACGTCACATGGGCCACCGCGACGTCGTCGCCCGTTTGCGCATGGAAGCTGCTCGGCAGCTTCGCCACCACCTTGAACGGCGGGTTCTTCAAGGCCACCGTCGGCGGCTTGTCGTCAACGGCGTTCACCGTCACGATGTCCGTCGCGGACCTGTTGCTCAGGTCCACTGCCCTGGCGGTGAACTTCAGCGGGACGGACGCGCCGTTGTCCGGGACGAGGTCCTTCGGCACCAGGTACGAGAAGCGGTACGGCGGGGCGGGGACGTAGGCCACCTGCTTTTCTTCACCCGAGCCCACCTTCAGCAGGAACGACACGCCCGCCACGCCCACGTTGTCCTCGGCGCGAGCCTCCACATCCAGCCGGAGTCCCGTCACCATCGCGGACCCGTTCGCTGGAGACACCAGCTTCACCACCGGGTCCTGGGTGTCCGCCTTCGCCAGCACCGTCACGGCCTGCGCGTGGACTGTCTTGCCCGACGAGTCCCGCGCGTTAGCCCGGATGGTGAGGCTCTTCGACGCGGAGCCATGCGGCAACGGCACGCGGAAGGCATACGGGCGGGTGGCGCTGGCGAAGCGCAGCACGCCGTCCACGCCCCCCTCCACGGTGACCTCCACGCGCTGGACTTCGACGTCGTCCTGCGCGGCCACCAGCACGGAGCAGTCGCGGCCCTCCGTCACGGTGGCGCCGTGGGCCGGCTGGGCGATGACCACCGTGGGCGGCTGGTCCACGGCCACCGACAGCACCACCGTCTGCGAATTGACGATGTGCCCGAAACTGTCCACCGCGCGTCCCTGCAGCCGGAGGGTGTCGCCCGCCGTCGCCGGCACGGGGACCAGGAAGCGGAACGGGGGCTGATTGAGCGTGGCGACCGGCGTCTCGGCGCCGTCCAGGTAGAGCGACACGGAGGTGACGGCGACGTCGTCCTCCGCGGAGAGAATCACCGGCAGCAGGTTGCTCGCCACGGCCGTCGTCCCATCCGACGGGGACAGGATGGACAGGGCCGGCTCGCTATCCCTCACGACGTCGATCTGCTGGTACTCCAGCTCACCCAGGTTGCCGGAGATGTCTCGGGCCCGCGTGGCGATGAAGTACGGCACGGAGTCCAGGCCCCCCAGCTCGGACAGCTTCGGCACCGAGTGCTGAAACGTGACGACGGGCGAGTACACGTCGAAGGGCGAGCCCGGCAGCCCGTTCTCCGACGGGAAGCCTCCGGCGACGTGCACCAGCTTGAGGCCCTCGGCGCTCGGGCCCACGTAGATCTCCACCCGGTCCACGAACGCGTTGTCGTGCGCCTGGACCTGGATGAGCACTGGCGTGTTCTCGATGATGTCGCGGCCCAGGCTGGGGCGCAGCACGTTCGCCACCGGCAGGCCCGTGTCCTCCGCGATGCGAATCCGCCGCTCCACCGAGGAGCGGTTTCCTTCCAGGTCCGTCGCCTCGACGCGCAGAAGCACGAAGCTCTCGGTGCGCGTGGGGTCCAACCGGACGAAGCCCGGAGGCAGCGCCAGCAGCCCTCGGAAGATGCGGAAGCGGGAGATCTCCTCGGGGCCCACGCGAAGGGCCGTGAGGGTGTCGCGCACGGTGACGTCCGCGGCGACGGGGTTGCCGTCGGGGTCGAACAGCGTCGGCACGACAACACCATCCCGCTCCTCGAGCTGGAGGGCGGGCTTGCCGTTGACGAAGAACTCCACGCCGGTGACCTGGGTGTCGTCCGCGGCCAGCGCACCCAGACGGAGCTGGATGCTGCCCTCCACCAAGTACCCATCTTGAGCGGGCTCGAGAATCGCCAACTGGGGCGCTCGCGGCCTGCGGCTCTCGATGACCAGCCGTGCGCTCTTCTCCTGGTTCGCCGTGTCCTTGACGGTGATCGTCAGCACCGTGGGCAGACCCTCTGGGCCCACCGGTGGAGTGACACTCACGGAAAGCGCCTTGCTCCCCACTTGGGGCGGAGCGAAGGTCTGCGTCTGCGGTGCACCCGAGCCGAAGGTCGTCGTCACCGACTGCACGCCCACGTCGTCCTTGACGGTGAAGTGCAGCGTCGCGCTCTTGTTCTGAAGCAGGCTGACGAAGCCGCCTTCCAGCTCCGTGCGGTAGAGCGTCTCCCCCACCGCCACCAGCCGATCCATCTGAAGGGTCGGCGGCGCATCCGAGACAATCTGCACGTACGCGGGAAGAGAGACCGTCTCGTTTCCAGCGCGGTCCACGGCCTGGGCGTACAGCTCGGCGGCGCCCAGCGCCTCACGCTGGACGGAGACCTCCACTTCCTGCGACGTCCCCACGAGGAGCATGTCGCCCTGGGAGACGCCATCCATCAGCAAGCGGACGTGGGACAGGCTCGCGTTGTCGGCGACCTGCATCCGGACCTTCAGCGGCTGACCGCGAACCGCCGTCGGGCTCTCGCCCAGGCCGACGATGGACACTGTGGGGACCACCGTGTCGGGCACCACCCGCAGGCTCCGAGCGTCCTTGGTGACCACGCCGTGCGTGTCCACCGCGACGGTGGTGAGGCGCGCGTCGGGAGACGTCCACGACGCGGGGATGCGGAAGCCCACCTGACGCGAGGAGGGCTGTCCCGGGTTGAGCACCGTGGACAGCGGGTCCACCGTCAGCCGCTGCCCTCCCGCGGCGGCGCGGACCTGGTACGGCTGGCCGGACTGGTAGCGCAGCGCCAGCTCGGACACGAGCACCGGACGCGAGTCACCCCCACGGGCGCGAAGCTCCACGAGGATCTGCTCCACCTCCACGGCGTTCTTCGGGAACCCGAGGTCCGCCTCGTACTGATTGCCGGCGTCGAGCGTGAGCACGCGGGTCTTCGTGAGGTCACCGGACGGGAACAGGGCCTTGAAGCTGTTCAGCTCCGCCTGCGCGTCCGGGGAGAGCTGCGCACGCGGGCGCAGGTGATAGGTGACGCGAGCCTCGGCCCCTTGAGTATCCGAGGCGACCTTCAGGCGGAGGAAGCCGGGCGCGACGTCCGAGGCCAGGGCCACCTGCGGCGTGATGCGCACGGCGCCGTCCTCGCCCGTCACGCTGAACGTGAACGGAGCGCCTGGCGATCCACCACTGGCCGGCTGGCCGCCGAACGACAGCGTGGCGACCGGCACCGCGTAGTTCGAGAGCGCGAACGGAGTCTGCGGCGTGCCCACGAGGCCTGCCGCGTGAAGCGCGAAGTCGTTGGCCGTCGCCACCTTCACCTCCGACGTGGAGGCCACCAGCCACGCGGCCCGCAAGCCGACGTCGTCCTGCAGCTCCAGCGCGCCCTGGTAGCGCTGCTCCTCGATCAGGTCTCCGCTCGTCGGAGACACCCAGCGCACGACAGGCGCCGTGTCGGCGACCAACAGACAGGAGTAGGCGGCCACCGTGGTGTGCCCCTTGCTGTCCGTCGCCGTGGCCTCGAAGCTCACCGTGCGCGTCTCGCCGTTGAGCAACGGGGGCAGCGTGAAGGGGCCGCTTAGCGACACACTGGCCGCGGGCAGATTGCCCGGGAGCTGCTCCAGGTCGTCGATGTCCTCTCCTCCCTCGAAGCGCACGGAGAGAGACTCCACCTGGCTGTCATCCGACGCCTGGACGTGGAGCCCCACCTGCGAGCCGGCCACGCACGACTGCGCGTTGGGCACGCCCTTGAGCGAGACGCGCACCACGGGAGGCAGCTTGTCCTCGACCGAGACGATATCGAACTCGACCTTGGACGTGTCCGTGGGATTGCCGGCCGGGTCATAAGCGCGCGCCCAGATGACGTGCCGCTCGGGCGCGGTGTTCGCCGGGTCCTCGTTGGTGCGCTTGAGGGGAACCGTTCCGGAGAAGGTCCCCACGTAGCGTCGGCTGACGAGGATGTCGCCGGGCCCCTGCGGATTGGGGACGCGGACCTCCTCGAAGTCCTCCTGGCTCGCGCGCAGGTACGGCTGCTGGGGCGCGGTCGGCTGGATCTCCACGCCGTCGAGCACCACTGCGACACGGGAGACGCGGACATCATCCGAGACGTCCACGCGCAGACCGAGGCTGCTCCGGTTCGCGACCTGGAGCGGCTGGGTAGCGGTTCCTGGAATGGGCGACAGCAGGAGGGCCGTGGGGTGCTCCAGGTCGTCGATGACGTCGAGCAGCACGTCCTCGTGCCCGAACTGGGGCACCGGGCTCACGTCCTTGGCGATGATGCCCACCGACCGCTCGGACGCGGGCGTGGACGGCGTAACGATGGGGGCGCGCACGACCAGCTTCTGCTGGATGGCGGTGTTGACGGGGCCAATGAACGGCTCCAGCGTCACGCCTCCGGAGCGGGCCGCGAAGCTGGCGACACCTTCGTCATCGGACACCGTGAAGGTGACGGTGACATCCTGGCCCTCCTTCACCACGGAGCGAGGCGCGGGAAGCATCAACTGCACGACGGGAGCGGCATTCGTCACGGCCTGGAGCACCAGGCGACGCTCCGCGGTGCGGTCTCCGTCATCGGCGACGACGGCACGCAGGCGCAGCGGCTTGCCCGCGTGTGCGGCGGGCACGTCCAGGCTCCACTTGAAGACCTGGTACAGCCCCTCCTGCGTTCCGGTGATGGCGCCCGAGCCCACCTGCGTCTCCGGTGCGTCCGGGTTCGCGGGCTGGAGCGGGTCCTGGAGGAAGAGCCGCGCGTTCTTGACGTGGACGTTGTCCGTGGCGACGACGATGACGTCCACCTTGCGGCTGGGGCCGGCGTAGACGCGCGTGCCCTCGGCGGGGGCGCGGAAGGCCACCATGGGGGGCTCGTCGTCCGCCGTCACGTCGAGCGAGAGGGAGACGGTTCCCGTGTTCTTCTCACCCGCGCTGTCGACGGCCTCCGCCACGAGCTGGATGGTGCCGGGCGTCGACGGCAGCAACAGGTCGAAGCGATATGGCGGAACCATGGCGACGCCGATGGACTCGCGCGTGCCGCCGAGCACCTTGAAGAGCTCCACCCTGGAAACGGCGACATCGTCCTCCGCGTGGAGGACGATGGGAACCTGCGTGGCCGCCGTGCCGACGAAGCCGGGACTGGGACTGAGGAACTCGACGGTGGGGGGCCGGTCGCCCTTGAGCGTGACGGTGTGGCTCACGTCCTTGTGGTTGCCCGAGGAGTCGAACGCGTGCGCGGTGAGCTTGAGGGTCTCCTTGGGGAGCGGCCCCAGGAAGAACTTGTCGGTGGGGATGACGGTGTAGCTGATGAACGAACCGGAGACGCCCGCGTTGTCGCCGAGTGAGGCATCGACGAAGAACGGTGTCTCCTCCTCATCGAGATAGAGCTCGACGCGCTGGGGCGCGACATCGTCAAACCCAGCGATGGTGACGAGCAGGGCCTGGGAGTTCGGCACCTCCACCAGGTGTTGCGGCGTGAGGATGTTCACCGTCGGGGCCGTCAGGTCCTTGCGAATCCCCACCACGATGGCGCCGCTCGTCTGCTCGTGTCCCTGAGCATCGCGGGCGCTGGCCGTGACGACGAAGGTCCCATCCGCTTCGACGACAGGCGTGCGCCAGAGCACGCGATAGGGCGGCGTGGAGGACTGCCCCACCGGCAGCCCGTTCACCTTCCACGTCACCTGCGGCGGCTCACCGCTGTCATCCGACGCGGCGGCGGTGAGCATGACAGGGGTGCCGCCCACGTAGGAGTCCGTGGACGTGGGCGTCTGGATAGCCACCGAGGGTGGGCCGTCCAGCTTGACGACGGCCTCGAAGCCGATGCGGCGCTCAAGGCCACCATGGTCGATGGCCTGAATCTCGACGCGAGGGCGCCTGCCCGCGCTTCCCTGCGGAGGTGTCCAGACGAGCTTGAATGCCTGGCCTCCCTCGACCGTACCGCCCTGCCCTCCCTGGTCCAGGCGCGTGGTGGCCACCGCGTTGCCGTCCACGAGCAGCGCCACCTTGACGCCGAAGGCCAGGGCGTCATCCGCCACGGTGCCTTCGACGGCGAGCGGAACCTTCTCTGTCACCTCCACCGTGCTGCCCAGGGGCGCGCGGCGGGTGATGAGCGGAGGGGCGTTGCCGACGATGCGGACAAGGACGGTGGAGCCTTCCGCCGTGGCGCCGTGGCGGTCCACGGCGGTGGCCTTGATGGCGGCGGAGGTGCCCGCGCTGCCCGCCGGGGGGACGTAACTGATCTCCCACAGGGGCACGGCGACAATCACCTGAGGCGAGGTGTTGGGGACGAGGCGCAGTTCGACGCGGGCCGTCTGTGAGGAGCCGATGGGAGCGCCGTCCGCGGTGAAGCGAACGACCTGGAAGTCGGGGGGCGACAGGTTGCCGGACGTCCAGTCACCGCTCGTCACGCGAAGAATCTGGGGGAGACCCTCGATGAGGTTCGCGCCGGGCGTGGGCAGCTCGTAGACAACCTGGCGAGTGCTGGGGCCGGCGGGAGGCACGACCTTGATGTCGAGCGTGGCCTGCGACGACTCCTGGTCTCCGGAGTCCACCGCGATGGCGGCGACCTTGAAGGTCGCGCCCGCGAGCGGTGGGGCCTGGAGGCGCAGCGAGTACGGCGCGGAGTCGTCGATGACGGTGGGCACGCCGTTGACGAGGAAGCTGACGTGTTTGACGGAGCGGTCGTCCGAGGCCACGGCGCGAACCTCGAAGCTGGCGCCAGCGGCGATCGACGTGGGGCCGGACAGGCGCACCGTGGGGAGACCATCGCGAGCCTCGACGCGGATGACATCCGACCAGACAACCTCGTCGATGGTGGTGTGCCGGGCGGTGATGTTCACACTGCCAGGGCCGCGCGATTCCAACCTGCCCTCGGGGGTGACGAAGACGATGGCGGCGTCCTCCGAGGTCCAGGCGGTGCGGAGGGTCGACGGGGTCAGGTCGATGACCCGGCCTGACTCGGCGTCATCCAGTCGGCCCTCGAGCTTGAGCTGGAAGGTGTCGCGCACGCGCGCGAGCGTGACGGTGCTCGGGGTGATTCGGACGCCCGCGATGCGCGAGGGGTCGGTGACGATGACCGGCACTTCCTTCGTGCGCTCGGCGTAGGTGACCTTGAGGGTGGCCTCGCCTTGGGCGAGCGCGATGACCTCACCGGACTGGGTGACGGCGACGATGGAGGGGTTGCTCGACTCATAGAGCACGCCCCGGCGTCCACCGGAGATGTCCACATCGCCCGCAATGGCGAAGTTGCCGAAGACCGTGAGCTGCTCGCGGCGGCCCACCTGGTCCAGCAGGAGGGAGGTGGGCTGGGTGGAGATGGAGACGAGCGGGTCGAACGAGGTGGAGTTGGTGAACTCCACCGCGGAGGTGTGGACGGTGCGGCCGAAGGGGTCCTGGAGGGCGACGTCGGCGATGACGACACCGTCGGGAGGGACCTTGCCGTCGAGCGTGGGGATGAAGAACTGGATGCGACCGGGGGTGGAGGCGCGGGGACGGCCGACGAGGCGACGGGCGGTGACGAAGGCCTGGGCCTCGGCTTCGCTGAGGTCACCGAAGACGGTGCGCAGGGCGAGCGCGGAGGCACCCATCATCGACAGCTCGGCGGAGGAGACCTGCCCGGTGTAGCCGACCTCGAGGAGGATGCCGCCCGCGGTGGAGTCGGCGCGGACGGTGACAGGCGTGGGGGCAAAGCCTGGGGGGCTGGCCTTCGCGTCGAAGGTGGTGCTGAAGGAGGCGCCGGGTACAGAGTCCGGGCCGATGGGGGTGGCGGTGACCGTCAGGGCGCCGTCGTCCGGGAACGGGGCATTGAGCGGCACGAGCAGGTGGAACGGGACGGCGCCGGCGAAGTCACGCTCGACACGGAGGTTCGAGACGGAGGCGAACGTCCCCTGGGTGGCGGAGAGGCCCTGGATGGTGACGAGGACCTGGGACACCTGCTGCTCGATGTCGAAGCCGACCTCCACGCTCTGGACGCCAGGACGCAGCGGAGCGAGGGGATAGGCCGCCGTCACCACGGGCGGCGCCGCGTGGGCCACCAGGGCGAATCCCAGGCACACCACCGTGAGCACCGCGCGAACACCAACTGAGCTGAACCGACTCACTGCCCCTCCGACCTACGCCCTTGCGGGACGCACCGTTACCGCCTCAACGACCACCCAAACGACACCGCTCACCCGACACACTGGGAAACAGGTCTCGAAAGACCCGCTCCTCAAAGCGCCCCCATCCACTCCATACGGAGCGAGCCGAACATTTCGGCAGCCCGCCCGGCCATTCGCGTGCCGGCAGGGCTGGCCGGACCACGAATGGGTCCACCCTTTCGGGAGCGGCGCGGCCACTCTCCCCAAACGAAGGCTCACACGCACTGTGCGACACTACAGGCCGCGACGACGGCTCGAATCACGCCACGTGGGAGGTCTGGACGGCCGATATAGACGTCGTCCTCGTCACCCACCACCTCATTCGCCGCCTTGGCGAACACACAAACACGCTGCCGCATCTCGGGGGACGCGCCAGCCAGCACCGCCCCCACTTCATTCGAGAGACACAAGACAGCGACTTCACGCGTCGCCAGTTCCTTGCTCAGCAACCCGAGGTCGCATTCGAACTCGATGGCCCCGATCTGATCGGCAATCGAAACCACCTGCGAGTTCGGCCCAGTGCGCGAAGGAACGGAGGGATTGAGCTCCACCTCATGTCGCCCATCTCCCAACTTTCGTAGCTCCGCATATGTCACTCCGTGAAAGTCCTCACCGGGCCACACCTCGGCCTGCTCAAGCCACTCCCTGGAAAAAAGACTCATCACCAGGACACGACCTGCCTGCGACCGAACGAACAAGACCTTCATCCAAAACCTCCCAAGCGACACAACAGCACGAATTCAAAGCGTCTTAGCCGGCGGCCTCACCCTCAAATCAAGACAGTCACCACCTCCCAAGACAAATCCAAAACAACACTCCAACAACTCAACCAAAGAAGCCCACCCGACCCAGCCTCGGTCCAAAGCGCGCCAATCATCCACCAACACTCAACTCGAAACAGCCCCCTCACGCCTCAACACAAGAGACACATGCAGAGGCACATCAAGTGCAGCCCAAACCTCACCACAACTCACCCGGACGCCAGCAATCGAGTCCTCCACCAGATACCTACCGTCCTCCTCGCGCCTCACACTCAACTGACCGACGTTCCATGCAGCAGAAAAATCCATCCGAGTGCAGTCCGCGCACACCAAATGAACTCCCCTTCCTGCCATTTGCCCCTGAATGCGCAACTCCAGCGTGCAATGAGATGCCACGTAGAGCAAGACCACACACATCCCCCCCGCCTGCTCCCGAAGGCACCTGTTAACCTCACCGATCTCTTCAATGAATCTCATATCACTCAATCGGAGGCTCCTCCAACACATCGCTCAAGAGGCGCGGGAACTCCTCGGGCCGCGTCACCAATTCACCCTTCCTATAGAATTTCGTCTTCTCCAGCAATTGCGGTTCACGCAGGATTGCCGCCAACTCCGCCTCTGTTACCCTGAGCAATTCCTGCCTGTCCAACCACGCACGAGAAAGATTTGGCACTCCGGTGTCCATGAACTCAAGCCCATCGAGATTAAAATGAATACTCTCAGCAGCCTTCGTCACCACATCGAACCGCTCGCCAAACGGCTTAAACCTCCCCACCAACCCAACATCGTGCCATTGCTTATAATACAATGAACCCGTCTTCTCGGAGAAATCCTCGAGCGCATTGTACATCCGACCATGCCGCGTAAGCCCAAACGAGATTTTATGCCTCACAATCTCACCGGGACCACTTGCGCTCATTCGAAGAGGACGGCTCGCATCGCTCACTCCCCCAAACACCGTTGACACGGGGTTCGATCTACCGCCGCCCGAAAGGCCCAATGGAACAGCTTTATGTGGAACCCAATCGGGCGAAACCAGAGCGCGCTCCAGCCCGGCTCGCCCTCCATGCGTCCCCCCAAGGCTATCTGCGATAGTTGCGACTACCCCAGGCAATTTTTTACCACACGCCCTACTGAATTCCTCAGTAAGGACGCTTGCCTCCGCGTAATAGCAAAGCTGCGCGGCATCCCTGAGATCGTCGCCAGTAGAAACGATACTGTTCTTGAACATCGCTTCGGGACCGGCCGCCAAAACATCAAGCATTCCCAACTTAATCCACTCTTGCTCCACCCGACGCGACCGCGATTCGTCATAACTCCAATCATCGTCGAAGGCCCCCAGGACGACGCTGCTATCCGTAGCCAGCGTCGTGACATCCCGAACAAGAGGGCGGGCCAACCAGAGCGCGCCATTCACGGAGCTCACGGCGCCACTGTTGACGGATTCCCCGATGCCTACCCAGCAACTTCCCCTCCAGATGCACTCTCCAGATGGGTCCGTGTATCGCGTGGGGTTGCCTGCCACATACAGCCAGGGGTTCAGCTCGTTGGGCCTGGTCAGGTAGGCCTCCGCTCCCACCGGATCCTCGGACAGGAACCGCCCTGTGGTCGTGTCGAGCCACCGCTGCTGGGCATAGGTCAGGCCCACGTCAGCGTCATAGGAATACCCGGTGAACCCCACACTTGTCTGCGTCGAGAGGGGTGCCGAGTTATCGCGATAGCCACCCCAGGCGGCATACCGGTGCAAGACCAGGGAGTTGTCGCCTTTCACTCGAGCCACGGCACTGCCCAGGCCATCATGGAAGATTCGCTCTCCCCCTGTGGAGAGCGTCAGCCCACCAAGCTGCTCCTGATGCAGTCGGGCCCCTCCCACGAGCTGCTCTTCGACGAGCTCTTCGCTGGCCCACACGTAGCGTGTCGTACCGGCGGCCGAAGTTCGCGAGCGACGCAAGCCGTCAAAGCCATACCGATACTCGACCGTCGACGTCTCTTGCGCGCCACCCGTTCCCAGCTTCTGGATTCGAACCTGAGCCAAACGACCCGCCGCATCCCAATCATAGTGCGTCGAGTCACTCGCGGACCGCTGCTCTCGTCGCACTCGGCCCGAGCCATCCGTGAAGTAAGTTGCCTGACGCCTCGCCGCCCCTTCCTGAGCCAGGTCATCGACAGTCTTCAGACCTCCCGTGCCATCATACCCATACTCCAGCCGCCGCCCCGCGAGCGCGGCCAGAGCGTAACCGTCCTCCGACAATGACCCGGAATGACTCGTGGCGTGGCGTGCTCCGAGACGTGTTCCATCCGAGGCAAGCTTGTAGAGAGACGCTCCCCCTCCAGGATAGCGAACTCCCGTCAGACGATCTGCTTTGTCATAACCGTAGTCCGTGGACTCGGGGACCAGAGCGCCCTGGGCATTGGGCAACTGCGCATCCTCGCGCAGCCGATTGCCTCGCGCATCATAGGTGTAGCTGAATCCGACCGTGGGCGACCCAGCCGTCTGGGTGCAGTCCACATCCTCACCCACCGTCGAGGCCCGAATCGACTCCAACCGGCCGGGTCCATCGTAGCAACGTCGCTCCACGTACGCGTCATCCGCCACGAAAGAGAGCCTTGCACCGCCTGGCTCCCAGCCGACCGTCCTGGACAGGAGCGAACCGCCGCTCCGCGTACGCAAGGAGTTGATGCGGGCCCATTCATCATACCCGAACTCTTCCTCGAAGACCGGCCCATCGGCCAGCATGCCCGACGTACGCCGATGGAGCAGATCGCTCCCGGAGACATAGGTGTACTCGACCCAATCTTCCTTGTCTGAGTCGTCGTCCTTCCCTCGGTGGACCCGCGCGATCCGGCCTCGTGAATCGTAGTGGAAATCATTCACCACGATGCCGCTGGTCCGCTCCTCGACCGCCTGCCACAACGCATCCTGTGGGTCATAGGCAAATGACACTCGTCCCACATCTTGTTGTGGCGCAGACGAAGCCC
Organism: Myxococcus sp. AM011; assembly: GCF_013372595.1. Lineage (NCBI taxonomy): Bacteria > Pseudomonadati > Myxococcota > Myxococcia > Myxococcales > Myxococcaceae > Myxococcus > Myxococcus sp. AM011. The sequence continues at coordinate 21,982 of NZ_JABXEM010000016.1, read as the reverse complement.
CCGGACTGAAGGCGCTCCAAACCGGCCGCCCGCGCCCATCCAGCAGCGTGTCGACGACATCCCGGTCATTCCCGCCCGAAAGCTCGGCATGACTTGGGCTCGTGACTCGTCTGACACCATTGACCCAAGAGGTCACCCAGTCCGCGGTGCCGCGACTCCGTCGGAGGGTCCTGCCCTGGTAGTCATATTCGAACGTCTCCGACGGCGCGCCTCTCACGGGGCGGTTGACGGCCGTCAACCGACGGGAGGCGTCATAGTCATACGTGAACTCCTCCAGCCCTGGAGGGGTGACATGTGTCAACTCCCCCATGGGTCCATGCTTGTACCGCCACACATCCGAGGGACTCTCCGGGTCCTTCCAGACATGAGACACGAAGCCGCCAGCGTCATAGGCGTACCGCGTGTCCGTGGTCTCACCGCTCTTGCCAAACAGCACCCTCACCAAGAGACCGCGAGGGCCGTAGAAGTTCGACCGGACTCGCTGGGCATGGTCGGTCACGCTCTCGAGGCGCCCATCCAGCCGATAGGTCATCAGGATGTGCTCAGGGGCGGCCCCGGCCCCCAGGGCGATGTCGACGAGCAGTCCCTGGTCGTACGTGTAGTTCGTCGGGGGCTGGCCCGCCGGCAGTTTCCCAGCAAGCACTCCCGCCGCGTCATAGGTCCAGGCGTCCGTCAACCCGCCCTGGCTCCGCGACACCGTCTGGCCCAGGCTGTTGGTCTCCACTTCAAACTGCCGCGAGGGTAGCGCGACGGCTGGCGACGCACTGACCGTCCCTGTCTGAAGGACCGAGACCGAACGCCCGACCCAAGGCGCTTTGGTCACATACTCGTAGGCGTCCACTCCCCGCTGCCAGTGCTCACGAGTCTCGAGGGCTCGGCCCCGGTCGTCGAACTTCTTGTGCTCCAGCGTGCGCACCGACGGCGAGCCCGCGCCTCCCTCCGTCTTCTCTGTCAGCACCTGCTTCTGGAGCCACGGTCCCGCGTACGCATACGTCGTGGTGACGGTGTTCCCGTTCGTGCTCGTGCCTCCACCGGCCACCGTGCGCTTGTCCTCACGAACCTCCTTGAGGAGTTGGTAGCGCGCATTGAAATACCGGTACGTCTTGTACCCGAGCGGATCTGTCTCTTCGATGGCGGAGTTCGGCACCGTGCCATCCGCGCCTGGTTTGCCTGTCAGTCCATAGGCATACGTCCACCGGGCCCCCACGGTGTTCTCGCCCGTAGCGACCAACTCCTTGGTCTTGACCTGGCCGAAAGCGTCGTAGGTGTAGCGCCAGTCCGCGTCGGGGTGAGGCCCCTTCTGCCGCACGACGCGCCCTTCCCCGTCCACGAAGAGTTCCGTGATGGCCGCTGGGTTGGTCGCGTCGCCCGGCTCGTCCGTCCTGTACAGGTTGCCCGCGGAGTCATAGTGGTAGGTCGTGGTCTCCGTGCCATCGTCGTCCGTGGGGCGGATTTCGGAGATGACCTGTCCACGAGCGTTGTAGGTGTATTTCGTCGATGCGGGGACGCCGCCGACAAACCGAACCGCTTCCGACAACCGCCCGGCGCCATCGTAGTACTCCTCCCCTGTTTCGATGCGCGCGGCACCGCTCAGTCGCCCGATGGTGCGAGTGAGAGTGACCTTCTTGCCTCGCACCGTGTTGTGCGTCGCGTCCTGGTATTGACGCGTCACCTCGAGGTCCAACAGCCCCGAGCCTGAGTCGATCGTCCGTGTGTAACGCGTCAGACGACCGAGGACGTCGTGGTACTCGAAGTGTTCGTCCAGGGCCATGACCAGGTCCTGCTGCCTGGTCACCCGCCCGAAGCCGTCATATTCCGTGGAGGCCTGCAGGCTCGTAACGACACCACCCGCCAGATTCGTCTGCGTGGAAAGCACCCGCCCGAGCGCATCTGGCACCAGGTCCAACACATGGCTGGAAACGCTGTTACCGAAGGCTCGGGAGTACACATCCCCCTGGAAGTTCCGACGCCACTCTTCCGAGCTGCGCTCGCCACTCACCACCTCGGCTCCCGTGTAATCCCAGTACACGGGCCGTCCCAGGAAGTCGTAGCCAATCCGAGTCAGCAGACCGTTGTGGTCCACGACGGCGCGGGGCCTCCCGTTGGAATCAAAGTCCTGATAGCGCAGCTCGGTAACGTTGGACGGGCCCTGGGTCGTTCCGGCGTTGACGATGCGAACGGCCGTCATGCGCCCGGACGCGTCGTAGTCATAGGCGCGCTCGACCCCCACCGCATCCGTTGTCGTGACCGGCCGGCCATTCCGTAGATGGCGCTTGCGCACAGCCAGCGATTCCTGCCCCGGCGGCCCAAACGGCGTGCGCTCTTCCACGAACACACCGCGTTCGGCGTCATCCCCTTCCGCCACCTCCCATGTTTCGACGGTCCTCAGGGGTATCGAGTCGCTCAGACGCTCTTGCACCGTCATCCGACGATTCGCGGGAGTGTACGTGTACGTCCACTCCTGAGACGGAGTGCCCTTGATGAAGCGCCGGGTGATGCGCCCCAGGCTGTCGTACTGCCATGCCTCTTCGGAGCCCGTCTCGACTCCCTTGACTTCCACCACGCGCCCGAAGGCGTCGTACGCCACCGTTCGCGTCAGGGTCGTCAGTCCAGATCCGCCCGCTGTCGAGTTCGTCAGGACGATCCGCTGTGGGAGCCCCAACGCATTGGGCTCGCTGTAGGCAAGCACCTGCCCGAGTGTGTCGGTCTCCGAGGTGAGAATGCCCGTGCCGTCCGTCGCGAACGAGCGGCTTCCCGAGTTCATCGCCGTGGTGCCGTCATTATTGATGACGGAGACGCCCTCGACCTGGCCCTCCGCCGTCACCCGGGTGTTGATCGCCTGGGTTCCCGGCTGGGCCGGAGTGATTCGCTGGTCCGGAATACCGAACTGCTTGTTCACCGGCTGCGTGAAGGTCTGACGCAAGAGTTCGGGTTGAGAGCCCTGACCGAGCGAGCCTCGGAAGCCTTCACTCGCGGGAGGCGCCTGTTCCAACCGCAGGGCGAGCAATCGATGGGAAGCATCGATGTCGTAGCCGAGCTGCGCCTTGTTCGGGAGCGTCACGTGCTCCGGTGAGATCTGCCCGTCGCCGCGCCAGACGGTCTTCTGCTCGTTCAACGACCCCACCGTGATGCTCTCGGCGCTTCCGTAGCTCGTCAGGAGGTACGCCACACTCACGCTGTCCGGCCGCGTCACCTTGCGACGGCCCGAGCCCTCATAGACGTACCGATAAGGACCTGGTCCGGTTCCCGTGCTCCCCGCCGAGTCGATGACCTCTCCGGTCGGGACATGGTTGTAGGTTCGCGATGTGCCATTGCTTGTGTAGTTCGCGACCCATTGATCGAAGTACGCCAGCTCGCCGCCAGCAGGCGGAGTGGTGCCGGGCGTCACCTGATAGCGCGCGGTCCTCAGCTCGTTGACCAGCCGCCAGCGGGCGTATCCCGATGTGTTCGGCAAAGGTGCGTATTCGTAGACCCATGCCTGATAAGGAAGACCCGTCTGCCGTCCAGCGCGCAGCAGGTTGCCCAAGGCATCATGCTCAAATTCCACGCGGTGGATGGCGGCCCCAGCAACAGGCGGTTGCTGTGGGTCCGAAGGCAGGCTCGTGTTCATGTAGAGCCCCACTGCGGACAGTAATTTCAGCCCCTGGGTCCGGGCCAGGAGCCGCAATTTCTGCGCCGAGTCCGGCCCATCGACGTCCTTGTACTCAAACGCAAGCGAGACATGTCCTGGCGAGCGGGAGACACGCACCACCCGGTCCGAGTCAGGCGAATACGTCAGCGTCGTCCAGCCCTGCTTCGGGCTGTCTTTTCCTTGCCCATCCGAAAACTCGGTCAGCAACCAACGGCGCTGAGTCGGGATACCCGCATCAAGAACGGAAGGAGTCTTGAAGCGATAGACCATTCCCTGGGGCGTCTTGAACTCCGCGCCCTCAACGTCCACCGCCAGGCTGCCGCCGTGGGACTTATCCGATTTGCAGTCGCGGGCCGACCGGGTCGCCGGGCTCACCGTGTCGCACGAGGGGAAGTCGTACGACTGGCCACTCAGGACGACGATGTAGCGTCCAAGCTCTTCCTCGACGACGAAGCCCTCGTAGGCATGCGACCACCCCACCCCCAGCGGTGACACCTCATTGTTCTGGTTGTTGAACGTCCGGGAGAAGCTCACGGCCTCCGCGAGGTGTGGCACCGAGAAGTCCTCGTACGTGATGCTGAGGTGACCTCCGGCGAGGTTGACGCCCTCCACCACCGTCTGGCCTGCCGCTCGTGCGTTGACGAAGTTGTAGCGGCCTACGGGCTCGCCCAGCGCCATCTTCACGACAGCACTCGATCCGTCCTCACGGGCCTCCGGCACCATGACCAGGAACAGCTCCCGTCCACGGGTCGGCATGTCCTGCATGCGTCCCACGTCGTTCGTCAACGGCAGCGCGAAACGCCGAGCGCCATTCGCCCCCGGCTTCGGCAGCAGGATGAGCGGTTGTTTGACCCGTGCATCGCCTTCATCGAGGTACCGGACGACCTCGTAGCTGCCCCCCCCGGTCGTCTGGTTCGGGATGTACCGAAGCTCGGCGGCCTTGAGCAGTGTGGACGCGTTGCAGTCGGGCCCCTCGCAGATGCGGATGATGCCGTTCGTCAGCGTGTCGGGCTCGATGGCGAAGTGGGCCATCGCCTTGACGGAGATGGGACGAGCCACCGCGGGCGCGGCCAGGTTGTTCAGCGAAGGCGACGAGGGCGTCGACCTCGCCATGGAGCGCTCCAGCGTGTCCTCGCTGCCCGCCGTCACGAAGTCCGTGCGCGGGGAGATGCCGTGGAAGTTGAAGCGGTACAGGACGTTGTCAGCGTTCCCGCTCAGGTACAGCTCGAAGTAGAGGATGTCCGCCGCCGACAGCACCTCCGGCAGGAACTCGCCGTCGCACGTGCCGGTGAGCCGGCCGTCCTCGATGACGATGGGGCACTCGATACCGAAGTCGTCCGTGCCCAGCCGCAGCCGGTACTCGCCGCTCATCGTCCCCGCGCGACCCGGGAGGTCTGGCTCCTGGAGGCTGTCGATGAGGAACTGATACGCGACGTCATCGTCCGTGGCTTCCGGCCGAGGCAGCCCCGTCAGCACACGCCCGGCATCGGCGCTGCCTCCGTCGGCCCCTGCGTGGTCGCCCGTCTGCGCCGTGACGGTGACCTTGCCCAGCTCCAGCACGCGGAACTCGTGCTCCCTCGCACGGTCATATCGCTCCAACGCCGAGCCATCCGCCTCGCGATGCCGGTAGACGTTCTTCAGGCCCACCGCCCACTTGGGCAGCTTGTCCGGATGCTCCTCCGTGGACTCCGGCTCGCCATCGATCTCCTGACACTCCCCCGGCTCACAGAAGTTCGGCGGCGGAGCGTTGACCTCATCGGGCTGCAGGAAGCCGTCGTCGTTGCGATCCCGCTCGAACATCGGGTGTCCGACGACGTGCAGGTAGTAGTTCGCGCGAGCAAGGGAGCTGAGCGACACCGTCGCGCCCGACTCGTTCTGATACGTCAGCGACGCCTGGACGGAGGCCGTGTGGCGACCCGGACGCACCGGGAAGGCCACGACCACCGGCTGCTCCACCGCCGTCTGCGTCACCTGCACCAGGCGACCCGCCAGCGGCGGCACACCCGTGGGCACATCCACCACCCGAGGCGACCCCGTGTCACACCGCCCCAGCAGGCGCTGCGGTGACGTGGGGGGCAGCTCGGAGCAGAACAGCTCCAACTCGTGTCCTGGCGCGCCACGGTCTCTCAGGAACCCGGGCTCGCAGATGCCACCGTCCGGCAGGAAGCCGGCATCCGTGCACTCGACTGCCTCGGAGCCTCCATCGCTGGACACGGGACTCCCCGCGTCCGTCGGAGTGCCTCCATCCGACTTCGGCTCGGGAAGCTGGCGCACGCGCCAGTGCGTCGCCATCTGGAGGAAATCATCCCGCGTCGTCGCCGCGCCCCCGTGACGGATGAGGCTGGGCCGAGCGGGGACCTGGACACCCTCCGGAGTCATGCGCCGGGCCACGCGGACATCGATTTCGGGCGGGAAGAGCTTCAGGTCGGCGGGGATGCCCAGCTCGGACTGCGTGCAGCGGGACAACGTCATCGGCTCGCCGAGTTCCGTCACCTGGAGCGGCCCACCGGCGTCGTCGTCGGCCTGGCAGCTTCCCGTCTCCGTGCGGCTCACACGGTTGATGGCCGGCACGGTGACGGACGTCATGCCCGAGTAGCCCGTGGCGTGATTCACCGCGAAGACCACCAGCCGGTCTCCGGGGTTCAGCCGCAGCGTGTTGGTCCGGTTGTCGCGGCAGTTGCCGTCGTAATACCGCTGGTCCTCCGGACTCAGAGAGCCCGCGTCGGACGTACCGAGCTGTCGCTCCAACTGCCGGCACTGCTCCCGCGCGGCTTGCCGGATGCGAGCCGCCGGCCCCGTGCGGACACGCGAGTAATAGCCGTGCGGCGTTTCACCGGTCGGTGGTCCCTGCGTGCAGGCGACACCATTGGGCGTGCCCGCGGCGAAAGTCGCGATGGGGTGCTCGAGGTCGTCCGCACGGAAGAAGTGGACCTCCGTCGACTTCACGTCCTTGAGCGCGATGTCGGTGAACTCACCGGGCGTCGACGCCGCTTCGCTGTGCGCCTCCGGGTCGCAGTTGAGCGCCAGTGGCTCACCCTGCCGGTCCACGAAGGTCAGCGCGCCATACAGCATGCGCACGTCGACCAGGATGTCCGCGCGCGTGGTGGCGCCCGGGTACAACCAGAAGGTCTGCGAGCAGATGGGGAACTGATTGAGCGTGGGCGTGTAGTGCAGCACGCCGTCTTCACCCAGACGCTCCACCATCCGAGGGCCTGTGGGGACCTCCGTACAGGAGATGCCCATCTCCCCGCCCATGAGTCCAGGCACGGGGATTCCATAGCCACCCGAAGCGCCCGTCGTCCCGGCGGAGCCACTGCCAGGCCCGGTGAGCGTCACCCGCAGGTTCTTGAATCGCACGGGGCTGTGGACCGCCACGTCCCCGCCCTCGTTGAAGGTGTCCTCCAGCGTGCGCAGCCGCAGCGTCGCCGTCGACGGACCACCATCCGCGGGCTCCGCGATCAGCTCCGCCTCGAACTTCATCAATCGGTGAGTCGACTGCGACAGCGCGGACAGGGTCACCGTCGTCTTGCCGGTGGGGAGCGCGACGCGCGGCGTGAGCGCGGCCTCGCCTTCACCCTGGGACTGCCATGCACCCGCGGTGGGCTCGGGGAGCGAGCCCGAGGGTCCCTCCGCCGTCAGCTTGACGAGCACCGTCTCCGGGTTCGCCACGTCATAGGGGTCCGCCGACTCGAACCGGGAACGGAAGTCGAGCGCGAGCGTGTACGGCAGCGTGACGACCTGCTCCGAGGCCGGCTGGCCGAACGGCGGCACCACGGGTGCGCGGACCTCCAGCACCAACTGGCGCTCCAGCGGCGCGCGGACCGAGCCCATCACCGCGCCGGGGACCGCCATCCCGAGCATCGTGTCGAAGGCGTTGTACGCCGCCATGTCCAACCCGCCGCCCAGTTGGGCGTGGGCATCCGTCACCAGGAGGTTCGTCAGGAGCTTCTTCCAAAGGGGCTCCGACGACTGGGACGGACGAACCCGGTCCATCAACCCCTGGACTCCTTCGCCGTCCTCCTCCGAGCCCGCATCCGGGTTCATCCCCAGCGCCGTCGCGACGGCGACATGCTGGTCCTTGTTGAGCGGCACATAGCCGATGAACTCCAGCGACGTGAGCCCCAGGGGCGCCACCGGAGTCAGCGTGGCGCGGTCCGCATCCACCCGAGCGAAGCCCACGCGCTTGAGTACGTGTCTCCGCGGGTCATGTCCCAGCACCATGGCCAGGCGGCCTGCGGGCAGGTTGGTGCGGTTGGGGAACGTCACGGACACCGTCTTCTGGAGCCGAAGTCCGGCCGGGCCAATCTGCCAGACAGCCCCGAGTGCAGCGCGCCCGTCCATAGGCAACGGGAGGGCATACGGCTGAAGCTCCGTCGCGGTGACGAGCCCTCGCGTCATGCCGTCCTCGAAGAAGAGGCCGTCCTCGGGCACGTCCACCCGCAGGTCCGGGTGACGGTTCGCGAACCGCAGCAACATGGGATGCAGGGCGTCCACGACCTGCGCGGAGGCTGTGTCCACGGCGGTGAGCACCAGCGGCGCGTCCAGCGTGTCGGCTTCGTTGTTGACGAACAGGCGCCGCCGCAGCGTGGGGAACGAGGCGCCCTCGGACGTCAGGCCCCCTTCGTAACGCAGCACCACTTCCCCGCCCTTGGGGCTGAACAGGGTCCAGTTGCCATCCGGGCCCGTCACCGTGGCGAGGCTTGTCCCCTCCATCGCGACCTTCACCCCGGGCAAGGGGCGGTAGTCCGCGTCCACCACGTAGCCGCGCACACGCGTCAGCGGCCTGCGCACCGTGAAGTCGCTGGAGAAATCGCCGTTCATCGCCGGCAACGTCTCCGGTTCCAACTCCTTCTTCACCTCCACCGTCAGGCGGGCACCTTCTGGGAGCGGATCCCTCGCGATGAAGGACACGGTCTGCGAGCCCGGCACCACCGAGTAGCCACCCGGCAGCGTCGTGGACTGGCCCTGCACGCGAACCTTGAAACTCTCGGACAGCGCAGTGCCCAGGATGGGCTTGTTGAAGGACACGCTCACTAGCGCATCGGGCTCCACGCCCTCTTCGCCCGCGCGGGGGGACACACCCGTCACCTGGAGCGGCGCCTTGCTCGCCTCCAGGTAGCGCACGGTGACGGACGCCGAGCCCACCATGCCGCCCGTCTCTCCTTCGGGTACCTGGGTGTCCTCGGCGGTGACGTGGATGACGTTCTCACCATGGGCCAGCGGCACCTGGGCCGTGTACTCGTCCGTCGACGACGTCACCGTGTCGGTCCCGATGCGCACGGCGCGCAGCGGCGCGACGCTCTCGACGCGGACACGAACCGTCACCACCGGGTCCGGGGACTCGGAGCCATTCACGGGCGCGAGGACGGTGATGCGCGGGGCGCCACCTCGCAGGGTGAGCTCCACGGCCTCCTGGCTGCGGTTGCCCGCGACATCGAACGCGGTGACGACCACGGGCGTGGGCGTGTTGGCCACGAGCGGCACGTAGGCGCTGAAAGCGCCCGCGATGACCCGCGTCGGTGTGCCATTGACCCGCACCTCTGTCAGGTGCCGGTCTCCCGCCGTGCCCTGAAGGAGATACGGAGAACGGGAGAGGCGGCTCCACGCCTCGGGAGGCGCGGGCGGGGTGAGCACGAGGTGCGGCGGAGTGCGGTCCACCGCCACCGCTCGGGTCCGCGCATGGGTTCGCCCGCGCGCCTCCGTCACCTTGAACTGGAGCGAGTGGTCGCCATCCGCGAGCACCAGGGCGCCCGTGAAGTCATGGCCGTTCACCGCCATGCTCACGCCTTGCACGGTGACTCGCAGCGGGAGCGTCCCGCCCTCGACGTGACCGCTGACCACGAAGCGGGCACCGCCGTACACGCCGCCTTCGAGCGGCGCGTCCACCATGAGCACCGGGTCCGGCTCGATCCCAGGCCCGGCGTCTTGCGTGCTTCCAGTGCCACCATCGGCGCCGCCCACGCCCGCATCGCGCGCGGACCCGCCAGCGTCCGGACGCGAGCCTGCGTCCAACGTACCGCCATCCGCTTCCGTACGAGTGAGGGTGCGGACGATCTCCTCGGTCAATCCGTAGCCATCCCGCGCGACAATCGAGATGGACCGTGTCTCCCCAGGAGACAGCGACACGATGTGCGAGAAGTCACCCGAAGGAGAGACGGTGACGGCGGTCCCCGCGACCGTGACAGTCACGGTGTCCTGCGGGTCCGCCGCCTTCGCGTTTCCGCTCACCGTCACGTTGGCCGAGGTGATGACCTGGTCTTCCGAGGGCGAGGTGACGACGAGCGTGGGCTTCGCGTCGCTCACGTGGACGGTGCGCGTCACCGTCTCGACATGCCCGAACGCGTCCGTCGCCACCACGACCAGCGTGTTCGCACCCGGGGTCAGCGTCACCCGGTGGGAGAAGGTTCCGCCGGAGGCAACCGCCACCGTCTGGGCATTGACGGTGAGCGTCACCGACGACGAATCCAAGACCCTTCCCGTCACGTCGGTGAACAGTTGCCCGAAGCGAGCGTTCTGCTCCGGAGCCGTCACGGTCAGCGTCGGCTTCTCCGAATCACGGGTCGCCGTCACCGTGTGCGGCGTGACGTTGCCTGCCGCGTCGGTCGCGGTCAGCTCGAAGAGGTTGGTCCCCTCCTCCAGCGACAACACGGTCCGGTAGCGACCATCCTCGCCGCGCGACAGCTCCGTCGCCCCCAGCCGCACCATCACGTTCGAGTGGAGGTCGGTGACCTGGAGCACCAGCTCCAGGGTCGGCTCATCAATGACGGTTCCATCGACTGGACTCACCCGGACCACGGCAGGTGGGGTGCGATCCAAAGTGAAGACGAGGGTTCGTGTGAGCGAGTTACCCAAGTCATCCGAGACGGTGATGACCAGCGTGTGTGGTCCCTCGGCCGTCACTGCGCTTCCACTGGTGAAGCTCACGGTGTCGAGCCTCGCGGACAAGGTCACCGCGCCTTCGTCCGTGGCGTTGAAGACGGGCACCACCTGCGCCGCCTTGCTGACGAGTCCATCCGAGACGCCAGTGATGGTGAGCGTGGGGGGTTCCGCATCCACCCGGAACGAGCGCTGGACCTCCGTCCGATGCTGCGCGGTATCGAGTGCGACGGCGATGAAGACGTGAGGGCCGTGCGTCGTGATGGCCGTTCCACTCGTATAGGGCTGGCCATCCAACGTGCCCGTCAGCGAGGCAAGGTTCGCGTCCTCGGCGTCGAACACAATGGCCACCGGAGCGGCCCGGCGACTGGCGTCGTCCACGCCCGTCACAGTCAGCTCGGGTGCGGTCCGGTCGATGGTGAAAACGTGCTCCTCACGCGCGACGTTCCCGGCCGCGTCCGTGGCAACAACAACGAGCGTGTGGGCACGCTCCGCTGTGATGGGCGTTCCGCTCGTGAAGGACTGACCATTGAGTGTGGCCTCCACCGTCACGGAGGTCTGCTCGTCCATCGCACCGAAGGTCGGAACCACCTGCGCCACGTCCACGACCTGACCGCTCGGGACTCCCGACACCGTGAGAGTGGGTGGATCAAGGTCGATGGTGAAATGCACCACCTTCCGGGTGGGATTGAAGAGGTCGTCCTCCGCGAGGACCTCCAGCGTCTGGCTCCCTTTGAGCGTCGTCGCGCTGCCACTGGTGAACGGCTGTCCATTCAGTGTCGCACGCACCTGGACGGGTCCTCGCGAGTCATCTGTCGCGCTGAAGGTGATGACCACCGAGGGCTCGTTGGTCACGAAACCGTCGTGGACTCCCGTGACGATGATGACCGGTCCCAAGGCATCCACGGTGAACACGCGTGTCACCTGCGTCTGGTGGCCCAGCCGATCCACGGCCACGACATTGAACCGGTGCGCCCCATGGTCAAAGATGCGCGTCCCGCTCACATAGGGAGCGTCGTCGAGCGTCGCCGTGACGGAGTTCAGGGTGAGGTCGCTCGCACTGAACGTCACAGCGACATTGGGAAGCCTGGCGCCGTTCGTCACCCCTCCCACATTCAACACCGGCGCCGAGCGGTCGAGCGTGAAGTGCACTTCCTTCCGGGTCTCGTTCCCTGCAAGGTCCGTCGCGGTGACAATCAACGTGTGAATGCCCTCGGCGCTCACCGCCGTCCCGCTGGAGAAGGGCTGCCCGTTCAGGGTCGCCTCCACCACCACCGAGGGTGACGGGCTCAGATTGTCGGAGGCAGTGAAGGTGGGCACCACCTGCGCGACGTCCACCTCCTGATCATGCGTGACACCGGAGATGGTGACCACCGGTGGCGTCGTGTCGATGACGAAGACGGCCTGCTCTTGGTTCGTATTGCCGGCCTTGTCCGTGGCGGAGACGATCAGCGTGTACTCCCCCTCCAGATAGAGGTCCCACGGGGAGGTGATGGGCTGACCGTTCAACGTCGCCGTCGCAACCAGGGGCGAAAACGGCCCCTGGGGCACCGTGCCCTCCGCGTAGAACTCCAGGGTGAAGGGCACGTCCTTGAGGTGGTCACCGTCGGCGAAGCCCCAGAAGTCGACCGTTGGCACCGTCCTGTCGATGAAGAACAAGACGGTCTTCGACGCGGTGTTCCCCGCGACGTCCGTCGCTGTGACCACCAGGAAGTACCGTCCCTCGTTCCGTACAAGAGCTCGCAACGGGAAGAGGGCCCCGTTGAGGGTCGCGGAGAGTGACACCGCCGCCGAGTCCACTGCCGAGGCATTGGGGGAGACAGCGGCCCCGTTGTAGTGTTTGCCGTCCTCGACATCGGAGATGGTTATCATCGGCGCCGTCATGTCCACGCGGAAGGACCGCGTCGCCGACGTGGACAGCCCCATGGCGTCCGTCGCGCGGACGACAAGCACATGTGGCCCCTCGCTCGATACCATCACGCCGCTCGCCACCGGCTCGCCGTCCAGCCACGCCTCCACGAGCGTCGCGCTCTGGTCCGTGACGGTCCACGTGAGGGTGGGCGCGACTCGCACCGACGCGCCCTGCGCCACGCCGCTCACGGTGATGACGGGAGGCGTCACATCCCCGGACACCGCCTGACGCACCTGCCCCTCGCGCGGCGCACCGCTCGCGGAAGGGACTTCGGAACGAGACGACTCCTGGCTGCACCCCAGCCACAAGCCAAGGAGCGCCACCACCCACACTCCACGACCGTTCATGGACGCGATTCCTTGCTCGTCTGCTTCTTGGCCATGGACGCCTCGGCGTCCAGACGCTCCGGATGGAGCTTCACGGAGATGCGCTCACGAAGCTCCTTCATGAGCTGCGCTTGCGCCTCGCGGCGTGAATCCGACTCCAGCTTGCCGCGCGCTTCCTCGAAAGACGGCACCACCGTCTTCACGCCCTCCACGGCCTCCAGGAGGTGAAGGCCGTAGGGCGTCGCGAACGGGCGCGAGCGCTCCCCCTTGGCGAGGCGCGCGGCCTCGGTGAAGAACACGTCGTCCACCTGTCCCTCCCGCACCGGGCCCAGGTCTCCGCCCTGCGCCGCGCTCACCGTCTCCTCGGAGGCCTCGCGCGCGACCTTCTCGAAGGGCTCACCGCCCGCGAGCCTCGCGAACAAGCCATTCATGCGCGATTGCGCACCGGCCCGCGTCGCCTCGTCCGCGCCCGGCGCCACGCGCACCATGAGCTGGCGGACACGCACCTCGCGGCGGCCGAGTTGCTCCCGGGTCGCGGTGTAGCGCTCGCGCAGCTTCTCCTCGGTGGTCAGCTCGGACAGGCGATTGTCCAGCAGGGCCTGGGCGAGGACCTCACGCTCGGCGGTCTTCAGCCGCGCCTGGATCGCCGCGTCCTCGTGAAGACCCGCGCGTCGAGCCTCTTCGGCGAGCAGCGAGCGCTCCACCAGGACGTCGAGCGCCTCGGCGGGCTGAGGACGCTCGCGCGAGCTGCGCGCGGCGAGATAGGCGACCACCTCGGCCTTGGAGATTTCGCTCTTGCCGACCTCGGCGACGATACGCTCGTCCCGGCAGGCACTGAGCGTGAGAGTCAGGAGCGCCAGCACGGGAAGCCGCCACACGCGCCGAGGCGTTCGGAGCGCGGACAGCGGATGCTCTCCACCCTTGGGGCACACGACGCCATCCACGGCGAGAACGCCGCTCGAGCCAAAGTAATGCACAACCCCTCCCACCTGCGCCCTCAGGGCGTCTCAGGCACGTCGATGCCCACCGAGCCCGCTGCACGCAGCCGGGCCAGCAACCCTTCAAGAACCTTTCGCTTCCACTGCGGGAGCGCGCGCCCCTCCACCTCCGCCCTCACCTCCTCAAACGCGGGAACCCTCGATTCCTTGCGCTCCAACAACCGCACTACCGAAAAGCCCTTCGACCCGGCCACCACCGCGGTGGTGTCACCGACCTTCTTCAAGGCGAACGCCGCTGACTCCGTCTCGCGCTCCGGCAGGTCGCCACGCGCCACCCAGCCCAGTTCGCCACCGCGTCCACGCTCCGGGCCGTCACCCTCGGCGGCGACCTTCTCCAGGGACTCACCCGCCTTGAGGCGTTGTGCCAGTCGTTCCGCCTTCTGGTTCGCCTGAGCCCGCTGCTGGGCCGTCGCGCCCTGGGGCACCAGAACCTGCACCCGCGCCAGCCGCAGTCGCTCCGGCTGGGCCAGCTCGCTCCGGTGCTGCGCGTAGTAGTCACGCAGCGCCTGGTCGCTCGGCTTCCCCGCGGACTTCTCCTCGGCGGCGAGAAGCTCCTGTATGACCAATCGCTCCTCCAGGGCCTGGACCTGCTTATGGATGTCTGGCCTCTGATGGAGCCCTCGGGCCCGGGCCTCCTGAGCGAGCAGGCGCTTGTCGATCATGGAGCGCACGAACTCGCGCTGGCCAGCGGGGCGCTCGAACTGCTCACGCAAGGGGGAGGGCAACCGGGAGGATTCCTCAATGAGTTCCTCCTGGGTTACGACACCTCCGTCAAAGCGGCCGACCACCCTGCTTCCACCGGCGCTGGCTTCCCCTCCGGTCGCGCCCTCCGGAGCGGGCTTCGTGCAGGCGCAACAGAGCACCCACACAACCAACACGGCGCGACTCGTCCGTATCGTTCTCCGAGGGCATTTCTCCTGCTGCTGAGCTCGACTGGTCCGAGGAACCACGGGATTCGCACCTTGCACCATGTTGGATATACGATACAGGCCCACTTTTGGGTTGTCTCTTCACGTGATGGCTGCCGTCCCGGCTCGAAAGCGCGGCGCGTTCACACCCCATGTGAAGCTCCCGAGGTTGTTTCCATCCATGCACACGCCCTCCGTCCGAACCCGAGTCCTGTCCGCCGTCGTCGCCGCCCTCGCCCTCTCCGCCTGCAACGGTGGGAGTCCTCGTCCAGCGGAGGCTGGGCCTAAGGACTCGAGCCCCGTCGTCGCGGTCATCAATGACCGCAGCGTGACGACCCAGGAGGTGAAGGCGAAGTTGGACGAGCAGCCGCTGTTCGTGCGCAGCCGCTACGCCACGTTGGAGAAGAAGAAGGAGTTCCTCGACAACCTCATCCGCTTCGAGCTGCTGGTGCAGGAGGCTCGGAAGCAGGGGCTGGAGAAGGACCCCGAGATTCAGGCGACGCTGGAGAAGGTGATGGTGCAGAAGCTGCTGCGCAAGCAGCAGGAGGCCGCCGCCGGAACCCTCGCCGAGCCGGAGGTGCGCAAGTACTACGACGAGCACCTCTCCGAGTTCTTGAAGCCCGAGCGCGTCCGCGTGAGCCACATCTTCCTGGAGGCGCCAAAGGATGACGCCGCGAAGCGCACGCAGGCCCGGGCGACGGTGGTGAAGCTGCTGGCGGAGCTGAAGGCGAAGGAAGCGGGCCCCACGAAGAGCGCCTTCGAACTGGCGGCGGCGCAGCAGTCCCAGGACGTGGCCACCAAGCCCGCAGGTGGAGACCTGGGCTTCCGCAGCCGGGATGAGCTGACCGTGGCGTGGGGCGCGGCCTTGGCGGAGGCGGCGTTCGGTCTGAAGTCGTCGTCGGAGATTGGCCAGGTCGTGGAGACCGACAAGGGCTTCCACCTGGTGAAGCTGCAGGGCCGGCAGGTCGGGATGGACCAGACCTTCGAGCAGGCGAAGCCGCGCATCGAGGCGCGCCTGCTGGGTGAGCGCCGGTCCAAGGCGATGGAGGGATTCATCGACGGGCTGAAGGCGCAGGCGAAGATTGAAGTGAAGGAAGCGGCGCTGGAGCAGTTGAAGATTGAAGGCGCGGAGAACAAGCCCGCCGCTCCTGCTCCGACGGCGCAGCCTCACCCGTAGGCGACTGGTAGCGAGGCACTGAGCCGGCGTACCATTTCAGCGGTTCACGCCGGCTCGCGAGCCCTACCATGGCCACAATCACAGACATCGCGACACGGGTTCGTCACGCCACGCCGCGCCGCAACGGCATCGTCAGACAGCGCACGCTCCCGTTGCCGCTCTCGAGCGCGTCGATGTCGACGCCCACCACCTCCAGCCCGAGGCCCCGCGCCAGGTTGCGCAGGTGCGGCGCCGCCCCTTCCGAGGCGAGCAACAACCGCGGCTCCAGGCTGATGAAGTTCGACAGGAAGGGATGCGTGCTCCCCGGCTCGAACGCCAGCACGCGCCGGCCCCGCTGAACGAAGTACGCCTCGAACGACTCCCAGCGCGGCGGCTCCCCACGTGGGTACACGTGGAGCGGACAGTGGCGCAGGAACGCTCGCGCCACGACGGCCTCCGTCCCGAGCACGTTGAAGGCCAGGTCCAGGTGGATGATGCCCAGGCTGTCGGGGATGCGGACGACCGCCACCTCCTCGAACCCCGCGCCCCAGGCCAGGTCCACGAAGTCCCTCACGAACCGAGGGTCGCTTCGCAACCCCACGTTGACGAGCAACCGCCCCTGCCCCAGCAGGAAGACGTCCCCGAACTCGACGCGTGCCGCGGCCGCCCACTCCGCGTTCCCGTCGTGCCGCCCCATCAGCCGTGACAGCGCTCCGTGCGCCACGTCGAACTCGGCCACCCTCGGCGGAAACGCCGCCGCACCCCGGACCAGCCGCGCCCCCAGCACCACCGCCGTGTCCCGGACGAACACCCGGTTGACCGTGGTGTTGCTGACCACCCGGTCCGCCGGCGACAGGAACTCCTCCAGGTCGATGGCCTTGCAGCCAAATGACGCGAGCGTCTGGCGCAGCCGGCCAAAGGCATCCTCGGCGGCGGCCCGCGTCACGACGCGGGCAAACCCCACCGCGACCGCCTCCTCCTCTGACGCGACGTCCAGCTCGGCGGGCCGGAACACCACCACGCTGTCCAGCCGGCCATCCTCGGACCAGCACTCGACTTCGCCAAACGCCATCAAATCGCACCCGCCACGCATACGTGGCTAGATCTGAATTTACGGATTGATGTAATAAATCAACAATACGGTTCTTTTCAACTAATTCAGATCTTGACAACTTTCGCTCGCTCACCTTCGCCGCCGTCCTCCCACCCTCCTCGCACGTTCGAGCAGCTCGTCGCGTGGCTCGTCGCCGCCGTGGCCGAGGAGGCGGGTGTACCGCCCTCGGAGGTGAAGCGTGATGAACCCTTCGTCACATACGGCCTCACCTCCAAGGAGGCGGTGTTCCTCACGGGGGAGCTGGCGGACTGGCTCGGGCAGGACGTCTCCCCCACCGCCTTGTGGGAGCACCCGACCATCGATGCCCTGAGCCGGCATCTGGCCGGACTGCTCGCGCCGCCTCCCGTCCCCGAGGCGTCCGAGGCGGAGTCCTCCGTGGACCTGGACGACGCCATCGCCATCACCGCGGTGGCCTGCCGCTTCCCGGGTGCCTCTTCACCCGAGGCGTACTGGGCCCTGCTGCAACGAGGGGGTGACGCGATAACGGAGGTGCCCCCGAGCCGCTGGGACTCGCGGCGCTTCCACGGTGCCGGGCCGGGGGCACCCGGAACGATGAACACGCGCTGGGGCGGCTTCGTCGAGGGGATTGACGCGTTCGATCCGCTGTTCTTCGGCATCTCCCCTCGCGAGGCGCACCGGATGGACCCGCAGCAGCGGCTGCTGCTGGAGGTCGCCTGGGAGGCGCTGGAGCGCGGTGGCCACGCGCCCAAGGCCCTCCAGGGCAGCCGCACCGGCGTGTTCGTGGGCATCAGCACCCAGGACTACTCGCGGCAGCAGTTCAGTGACCCCGCCCTGCTGGATGCGTACGCGGGCACGGGCAACGCCCACAGCATCGCCGCCAACCGCCTCTCGTACCTGCTGGGCCTGCGGGGGCCGAGCATGGCGGTGGACACCGCGTGCTCCTCCTCGCTCGTCGCCGTGCACCTGGCCCGCCAGAGCCTCCGCTCCCAGGAGTGCGACCTGGCCCTGGTCGGCGGTGTGAATGCCATCCTGACTCCGGAGCTCACCATCGCCTTCTCCCAGGCGGGGATGATGGCGGGCGATGGCCGATGCAAGACCTTCGATGCTTCCGCGGATGGCTATGTCCGCTCCGAGGGCTGCGGCGTCGTCGTGCTCAAGCGACTGAAGGACGCGCTCGCCGCGGGCGACCCCATCCTCGCCGTCCTCCACGGCTCGGCGGTCAACCATGACGGCGCCAGCAATGGCCTCACCGCGCCCAGCGGCGCCGCGCAGCAGGACGTCATTCGTCAGGCCCTGCGACAGGCACGGCTGTCCCCCGCGAGCATCGGCTACGTCGAGGCCCACGGTACGGGGACGCCGCTGGGCGACCCCATGGAGGTCGACGCGCTCCAGGCGGTGCTGGCCCAGGGGCGTGACACGTCGCTCCCCTGCTACATCGGCTCGGCGAAGAGCAGCATCGGCCACCTGGAAGCAGCCGCTGGCATCGCCGGGCTCGTGAAGGCGGTCCTGACGCTGCGGCACGGGGAGATTCCCCCCCAGGCCCACTTCCGTCAGCTCAATCCGCATATCCACCTGCGGCAGCCCGCCTTCCAGATTCCGACGCGGCGCGAGCCCTGGCCCCAAGCATTGGGAGCGCGGTACGCGGGCGTGAGTGCCTTCGGTTTCGGGGGGACCAATGCCCACGTCATCCTCGGCGAATCTCCCGCGCGTGCTCATGCGGCCACGAGCCCTCCGGCGCGCACCCATCATCTGTTGACGCTGTCGGCCCGGACCGCGCCGGCCCTTCGCGTCCTCGTCGAACACTATCGGGAGCTGCTCGCCTCTTCGGACGCGCCCTCGCTGGAGGCGCTGTGCTTCACGGCCGCGACGGGGCGAGACCACTGGCCGCACCGGCTCGCCGTGGTGGCGGGCTCGTCCCAGGAGTTGTCGGAGCGGCTCGGCGCGTTTCTCCAGGGGAAGGACGTCCTTGGCCTGCACCAGGGCGAGGCGCGGCGCGAGGCCCCTCCGCACGTCACCTTCCTCTTCCCTGGCCAGGGCGCGCAGTACCCCGGCATGGCGCGCGCGCTCCATGAAAGCGCCCCCGTCTTCCGCGAGGCCATCGAGCGCTGCGACGCGCTGCTTCGTCCGCACCTCGACGTGTCGCTGAAGTCGCTCCTCTTCCCAGGGCCCGGTGACGACGAAGCTCGGATTCACCAGACGCGCTACACCCAGCCCGCCCTGTTCGCGGTGGCGTACGCCCTGACGGAGCTGTGGGGTTCGTGGGGCGTGAAGCCGAACGCCGTCCTCGGGCACAGCGTGGGTGAGTACGCCGCCGCGCATGCGGCCGGAGTCCTGGGGCTCGAGGACGCGCTGCGCTTGCTCGCGCTTCGTGGCCGCCTCATCCAGGCCCTGCCACCCGAGGGGACCATGGTCGCCCTCATGGCGGACGAGGCAACGGTCCGCGCAGCGCTGGCGTCCGAGCGCGCGGTGGAGGTGGCCGCCATCAACGGGCCCCGCCACGTCGTCATCTCCGGAGAGCGGACCTCGGTGGAGCGCGTGGTCCAGGCGCTGGAGGCACGAGGCGTGGAAGCCCGCCCCCTCCAGGTCTCGCATGCGTTTCACTCGCCACTGATGGAACCCATGCTCGACGCGTTCGAGCAGGCCGCTTCCGGCGTCGCGTTCCAGCCGCCGCGATTGACGCTCATCTCCAACCTCACCGGAGCGCCCCTCACCGCGGCGCCTACCGCGCGGGAGTGGCGCCGCCACGTGCGCGAGCCCGTCCAGTTCTTTCAAAGCATCCAACGCGCGGCCCTGGACGCAAAGGGCCCCTCGCTGTTCGTCGAACTGGGACCGCACGACACGCTGCTGGGCATGGCGAAGCGCTGCCTCCCCGAGGGCGGCGCCGAATGGCTCCCCAGCCTGAGAAAGCAGCGCGATGCCTGGGAGACGCTCCTGGGCACCCTGGGCGCCCTCTACGTCCGAGGCGTCCCGGTGGATCTTCGCTCGCTTCACGCGGGCCACGACGCTCCCCGGGTGCTGCTCCCGACCCATCCCTTCGAGCGCCAGCGCTACTGGCTGGACGCCACTCCCTCTCCTCAGTCCTCGCAGGCCACCATGACCGCTCCCTCCACCGTGCACCGCCAGGAGCGCTTCCTGATCGAGCTCCGCGCCCTGCTGGCCCGACTGCTCCAGATGCCTCCCGAGCGCATGGACGCGCACGCCTCCTTCCTGGAGCTTGGCGCGGACTCGGTCATCCTGATGGACGCGGCTCGGGCGGTGGAGAAACGGTTCGGCGTCACGCTGACCATGCGCCAGGTCTTCGAGGAGCTGACGACGCTGGACGCCCTGGCCCGCTACCTGGACCAGACCGTTCCCGCCGACGCCACGCCCGCGCTCGCGACGCTCCCGCCCACGCCCGCCTCGGAGCCTCTCGGCACGCCCACCGCCGCCACGCTCTCGCCCGGCGACGCGGGCCTGGAGCAGATCGTCAAGCTGCAGCTTCAGCTCATGAGCCAGCAGCTCGCCCTGCTGGGAGGAAAAGCCGGGGCCGTCGCCGCCATGCCCTCAGGCGCCGCGGACGTGGCCCCCACTGCCACGTCCGCGAGTCTCGCGGCGCCCGGTGTCACGCCCACTGCTCGCACGGCACCCGCCCCCTCGCTCCCGTCCGCGCCGCCGACCAAGGGTGCATCGCCCTTCGCCTCGGGCTCCCTGAAGGGCACGGCCGACAGGGTGTTGACGCCCACGCAGCGGAACCACGTGGACACGCTGGTGGATCGCCACACGCGGCGGACCCGAAGCTCGAAGCAGCACGCCAGCACACACCGCCCCCAGTGGAGCGACGTGCGCTGGCTGATGAACTTCCGCGCGGAGCTCAAGGAGGTCTGCTACCCCATCGTCAGCACCCGCTCGCGCGACGCGCGCTTCTGGGACGTGGACGGCAACGAGTTCATCGACCTCTCCATGGGCTTCGGCGTGCACCTGTTCGGGCACCAGCCGCCCTTCCTGGTGGACGCGCTGCGCGAGCGCCTGGAGCAGGGCATGGAGGTCGGACCGCAGTCGGACCTCGCGGGCCGCGCGGCGGAGCTGCTCTGCGAGCTCACCGGGATGAAGCGCGTCACCTTCTGCAACTCCGGCACGGAGGCGGTGATGACGGCGCTCCGGCTGGCCCGCGCGGCCACGGGGCGCGCGAAGGTCGTGATGTTCACCGGCTCCTACCACGGCCACTCCGACGGGACGCTGGTCGTCGGGCGGATGGTCGACGGGGTGCCTCAGTCGCTCCCCATGGCCGCGGGCGTCACGCAGCAGGTCGCGGACGACGTCATCGTGCTGCCGTATGGCGAGGAGCGCTCGCTCGACATCATCCGCGAGCGCATGGGCGAGCTCGCCGTGGTGGTGGTGGAGCCGCTGCAGAGCCGCCGCCCCAACCTCCAGCCCCGGGCATTCCTCCAGAGCCTGCGCGAGATGACCCGCGCGGCGGGGGTGCCCCTCATGTTCGATGAAATCATCACCGGCTTCCGCCTCCATCCCGGCGGCGCCCAGGCGTGGCTGGGCATCGAGGCCGACCTGGTGACGTACGGAAAAGTCGTGGGCGGAGGATTGCCCATCGGCCTCGTGGCGGACCGAGGCGGCTTCGTGGACCGCATCGACGGCGGGGACTGGAACTACGGCGATGACTCCTATCCGGCCGTCGAGACGACCTTCGCCGCCGGGACGTTCTGCAAGCACCCGCTGACCATGGCGACGATGGTCGCCACCCTCACGCATCTGAAGAACGAAGGCCCCTCCCTCCAAGAGAACCTCAACCAGCGCGCTGCCCGGCTGGCGGAGCGCATCAACGAGGTCTTCCAGCGCGCCCAGGCCCCCGTGGAGATGGTGCACGGAGGCTCGGTCATGCGCTTCAACGTGGCCGGCAACTCCAGCTACCTCTTCCAGCCGCTGGAGATGGACCTCTTCTTCTGCCACCTGCGCGACCGCGGCATCTACATCTGGGAGGGGCGCACCTGCATGCTCTCCACCGCGCATGGCGACGCGGAGCTCGATGCCATCGTCCACGCGGTGGCGGACAGCGTCGCGGAGATGCAAGCGGGTGGCTTCTGGCCCCAGCCCCAGCCGGGCCCCGGC